>JAMOPX010000022.1 GCA_027064285.1 Desulfobacterales bacterium
TATAAGGATATGGCTTTATATACATATTGTAGAGATAAACCTCTCCTTTTTTTATCTTTGCATAGCTATCAGAGATACTTGCCCATCCATTCCTCAAGGACTTTACTTCTGGACCCAGAAGAACAATACCTGCTTCATAGACCTCATCTATAAAGTAATCATGAGCAGCCTTTCTGTTATAACATACAACTTTTACACCTTCTTCATTTGCACGCTTTTTTCCCATTATGCCTTCCTATCCTTGCATGTAAAAATAATCTCCTATTGCATCTATTTCAGGAAATAGCTCTTTCATACTGACTAACATATAAGATCTAATTTCTTCAGAGGTATTAAAACTCAGGATCTTTTTTACATCCTTTTTCAGTTCTTTTACAGAGATAGATCTGATCAGTTTTTTTATAAAAGGAATGATCCTCGGATTCATACTTAACTGCCTCATCCCAAGAGTAATAAGCAAAGGCACGCATAATGGATCTCCCGCCATTTCACCACAAATAGAAACAGGGATCTTATATTCTTTGCCTCTCTTTATTATCTCTTTTATCATCCTGATTATAGAAGGATGAAAGGGATCGTACAGATATGCTACTTCTTTGTTGGTCCTGTCTATTGCCAAAGTATATTGAATAAGATCGTTGGTGCCTATACTGAAAAAGTCCACATGATGGGCCAAAAGATCTGCTATCATCACAGAAGAAGGAACTTCTAATATTATACCCACCTTGGTGTCAGGATTATAAGCTATATTCTCCTTATTAAGTTCTCTTTTTATATCATTTATAATCTTATTTGCTTCAAGCACTTCATCTACACTGGAAATCAGGGGAAGCATAATCTGTACATTTCCATAAGCACTTGCCATCAATATGGCCTTTAATTGAGACCTGAATATGTGGATGTTTTTCAAGCAGAATCTAATTGCCCTTAGTCCCAAAGCAGGATTTGTCTCATTTATCTGGGAAAACTCTCCCTTAAATTTGTCACCCCCTATATCCAATGTCCTGATTATTACAGGATCTGGAGCCATCACTTGAGCTGCCTTTTTGTATTCTTTAAAAAGCTCTTCTTCTGTTGGAATTCCGCTATGACTTAGATACTGAAACTCGGTTCTGTACAAACCTATCCCTTCTGCTCCCAGTTCCTTTAGCCCATAAATTTCATTTAAAAACTCAGTATTTGCCATAACCCTAATTCTATGACCATCCAAAGTTATAGCCGGTTTATTTGCCTCTTTCAGTACAAAAGATCTGAGTCTTTCTCTTTGAGCCCTTTTATCCCTGTAGTATAAGATGTCATCATCATCAGGATTTACTATAACTTTTCCTGTATCACCATCTACAATGAGTATATTTCCATCTTCTATTTGATTTGTAGCATGACAAAGCCCCATAATAGCTGGAAGCTCTAATGCTCGTGCTAATATGGCAGTATGAGAAGTAATACCACCGCCATCTGTAATAAATCCCATAACCTTTTTTGCATCTAACCCAGCTGTATCTGCGGGAGATAGATCCTGAGCAACGACAATCGATTTTTCTCCAATATCAAAAATTTCATTCTGAGTATGTCCCATAAGATTTCTCAATATCCTCTGGACCACATTTTCTACATCATTTATCCTCTCGCTTATATATGGGTCTTCTATCTGAGAGAAAAGATTTTTTATCTCTTCGAATGATTCTTTGAGTGCCCATTCCGCATTTATTTCTTTTTCTTTTATCCTGTTTATAGTGGCATCATAGAGCATACTGTCGTTAAGAATCATCATATGACTATCCAGAATAAAAGCATGCTCTTTTAATCTATCAGGGAGTCTATCTTTTAATTCAGAAAGCTGATTCTTAGCTGTCTCCACTGCCTTCTTAAATCTTTCAATCTCGTATGGAACATCCTTTTTATCAATCTTTCTTAAAGGAACTTTTATTTTAGATCTATCAATGATATGGGCCTTACCTATAATTATTCCCGGCGAAACAGGAATTCCTTTTAACTCTATCCTTTTACCCACGCTCATGAAAGTTCTCCAAAGCCCTTTTCAAAAAGATCGGTAAGTTCATCCATAAGAACCTGCGCATCTTCTCCCACTGCCTTTACTTCCAGTTCTGTGCCTTTTGGACATGCAAGAGTAAGTAAAGATAATATGCTATCACCTTCTATTATGTGATCACCTTTTCTGAAATATAACTTTGCATTATGTTTTTTTACCAACTCTACAATCATGGCAGCACTTCTTGCGTGTAAACCCAGATTATTTTTTACTTTTAGTTTCTTTTTAACCTCCATAGAGGACTTTTTTCCTCTCTAAGCATTTTTTGTAAGCCTTTCTGTAGGAAAGACCTTCTTTCTTTGATATATATTCGGCAATATCTTTTGTGCTAAGACCTTCTCGAAGCATCATATCTACTTCTGACAAAAATTCATCCTTCCAATCATCCTCATCAATTAGTTTGTTTTCTGGAAGTATTATAATAACATACTCACCCTTTATATCCATAGTCTTAAGTTCATCTATTAGTTTTTCTAATTCCGCCTCTTTTATCTCCTCATGTAACTTTGTAAGTTCTTTGAATAAAAGGATCTTTCTGTTTCCAAAGGTCTCTTTTATATCTGTTAGGGTGTTTAAGAGTCTATGAGGCGATTCAAAAATCACTATTGGATATGAGAAATTATGTAACTGAAGGAGCTTTCTTTTTCTTTTTTTCCTATGGGAAGGCAAAAAACCTAAGAAAATAAATTCAGAATAAGGAAGACCAGAGATGGAAATAGCTGTGCTTAAAGCTGACACACCAGGAACAGGAACAATTTTTATGCCTTCCTGTCTTGCCTTGTTTACTAAATAAGCCCCAGGATCAGATATGCCGGGGGTTCCGGCATCACTTACTAAGGCCACATCTTTTCCGCTCTTGATCATATTTATTATTTTTTTTGTAATTCTTTCCTGATTTTCCCTTCTATGGCTAATCAGAGGCTTTTTGATTCCATAGTAATTTAAAAGTCCTTTTGTTCTTGAAATATTTTCAGAAGCTATTAAGTCTGCTTCTTTAAGTACTCTTAAGGCACGAAGGGTAATATCCTCTAAGTTACCAATAGGTGTTGCAACTATATACAGGATTCCTTGTTTATCCATCGCATGTAAATGCATTTCTTATATATTCAAACTCTGGATGTTTTCCACTCATATGGACCGCAATAACATCAAATCTTACTCTTGGATTTTGAAGTCTCTTTTTCTTTATGTAATAAGAGGCAAGCAGAGAAAGTTTCTTCATCTTTTTTCTATTTACTGCCTCTTTTGCATATTCTATGGAACGCCTTCTGGTCTTTATCTCAATAAAAACCAGCACATCTCCATCTAATGCGATCAGATCTATTTCTCCTATATTGCATTTGTAATTCCTCTCTAATACCTTATAGCCCATACCTTCTATTATCTTGCAGGCAAATTCTTCTCCTCTTTTACCAATACTGATGTGGTTAATGCGCATAAAATTCTCTTACACTTTTGTAGGAAAGACGATGTATAGGAGATGGGCCAAATCTTTTGAGAAGCTCTAAGTGCTCTTTTGTAGGATAGCCTTTATGCTTAGCAATGTTATAAACAGGATAGTCATTGTGATATGCCTTCATTATCCTATCTCTGTAGACTTTTGCCACAATAGATGCAGCAGAAATTAGTTTATTTATTCTGTCTCCTTTCTTTATGCATTCCTGAGGTATAGAAACAGGTACTTTGTAGATACCATCCACTAATAAAAGATCTGGTTTTATAAAAAGGCCAAAAACCGCCCTTTTCATTGCCTCTAAGGAAGCATTCAATATATTGAATCTATCTATAAACTCGTGGGAAACTACCCCAACAGACACACTTGTAGCTTTATTGCATATATATTCAAATGCCTTTTCCCTCTGAGACGCGCTTAAGCATTTAGAATCTTTTATTTCCTTATAAGATAGTAAATATCCTTCTTCCATTATAACAGCTGCTGCTACAACTGGTCCAACTAATGAACCCCTTCCCGCTTCATCAACGCCTGCTATTACCATTTTCTACCTAATTAATAGCGGCCTCTTTCTTTTATACGCGCAGCCTTTCCTTTTAGCTCTCTCAGATAATAGAGCCTTGATCTCCTTACCTTACCTCTTTTGATCACCTCTATTTTTTCTATAGCAGGCGAATGCAAAGGGAATATTCTTTCTACACCTATGCCATACGATACCTTTCTTACAGTAAAAGTTGCTCCTATATTACCTTTTCTTTTCCTTATTACCACCCCTTCAAAAACTTGGATTCTTTCTTTGTCCCCTTCTTTTATCTTTACATGAACTCTAACAGTATCTCCTGAGCCAAAATCAGGTATATCTGTTCTCATTTGTTCTTTTTCAAGCATGTCTATAATCTTATCCATGACTTTACCTGGTTAACAAAACTGCACATTAGTGCAATTTTGGGTGGGGTATTTGTATTCCGCCTCTTCAGGATGGCCAGCCCCACCTGGCGGTTTTTGGCCATCCATAGCCCCTGCACCAGGCACAGGAACTAACCTTCTCACCACCCTCTTCCAATCCCTTAGGACAAGTGCTCGTCTTAAGGGAGAAAAGTCCCTTACAAAGGACTTTCCAAGAAGAGGGAAGGTGAAGGCTGCTCTGAGAACTCTCCAGCTTTTTTGTCTCCCCTTCGGAAGACCCCTCACAGGCTTGTTCCCTCCAGAGGCCTGATCTCGGGCAGCTGGATTACTCTCAGAGCTTTCTCTCTTCTGCTCTTTAATCAATCTTTCTTCCTCCTCTATCTTTTATGCGCTTAAAAGCACCTGTTTCTACACAAATACTCTTGTGTGCTAATATATATTTTTTGTTAACTGTTTTTTCCTCCCCATAAGTCTATCTATTATAATAGCACTTGCTGTTCTTACAGAAAGATGTCTATATCCCGATCTTCCATATATAGGCTCTAACACATAATCTGCCATTTCTAATATATCATTATGAAGACCCCATGCAGTTCCGAATATTAAAAAAACTGGCACCCCTTTTTCAATAATAATTTTGGTATCCTTATATGATATAGCCTTTTCCTCCTTTTTATTAGCATCTGTTGCAATAATACATGGTTTGAGCTTTTCCTGCTTCTCTATTTCTTTTAGAGCATCTGAAAGAAACGGTACAATTTTTACTAAGGATATAGCCTCCTTTCTATCTGGATTGTAGCGAGCTCCATATCCTTTTGTCCAGTGCTCTATAATATCCATTACAAGTCTTTTTTGTTCTTCCACAGGTGTAATTATATAAAATGCCTTTATATCATAAGTTTTTGCAACTCTGGCTATATCATGAATGTCCACTGTAGTTATAGAAGAAACTATTATGTCTTTGTTTTTGTTATAAACAGGATAATGCACAAGTCCGATATATACTCTCATTCTTTCTTTTTCATCTCTTCTATAAAAGAAAGCTCCTCTTTTGTTAACTGAGCTTTTTCCAATAAATCAGGCCTTCTCTCAAATGTCCTCTTTATAGCCTCTCTTCTCCTCCACTTCTTTATCTCCTCATGATTTCCTGAAAGTAATATTTCTGGAACTTCTAAGCCCTTGAACACCCTGGGTCTTGTATATTGAGGATATTCTAAAAGTCCATCACTGAATGATTCTTCTAAGTTGGAAAACTCACTGCCTAAAACACCCGGAACAAGTCTGCTTACAGCATCGATCACAACCAATGCTGCCAACTCCCCACCAGTTAAAACATAATCACCTATGGAAATCTCTTTTTCAGCACACAATATCCTTACTCTTTCATCTACTCCTTCGTATCTACCACATATAAGTATAAGCTGATCGTATTTAGAAAGATCCCATGCCATTTCCTGATTAAATTTTTCCCCTTGAGGAGATAATAGCACCACAAGGCTGTTCTGTTCTCTATCTATGGAGTCAAGGGCATTATAGATAGGTTCAGGTTTCATAACCATTCCTTCTCCACCACCATAAGGTCTATCATCTGTATTTTTATGTCTTCCAGAAGAAAAATCTCTGATGTTCACCATACTCACTTTTATTATCCCTTTTTCTATTGCTTTTCCCAAAACTCCGCATCTCAAATATGAACGAAAGATTTCAGGAAATATGGTAAGGACATCAAACCTCATCTCCTTTTTTTCTTCTTCTTTTTCTTAGTCTCTGCCAGCT
This sequence comes from Desulfobacterales bacterium, assembly GCA_027064285.1. Lineage (GTDB taxonomy): Bacteria > Desulfobacterota > DSM-4660 > Desulfatiglandales > JALVZP01 > JALVZP01. The sequence continues at coordinate 6,186 of JAMOPX010000022.1, forward strand.
CTAACAGCCCTTCTAAGGGTTCTATGATCATCTTCCCAGCTTCTATGTTCACATCTTTTATCACATCCTCAATAGCAGGAATAAGATATTCCTTCTCTTTGTCTTTTACTATATAAACATCGTTACTGCCTGTAGGGAGAATCTGCACGATCTTACCCAGATATTTACCGGATACAAGATAAACCTTCAGACCAATCAGTTCATACCAGAAGAACTCCCCTTCATCTTTCTGGAGGATATCCTTTGGAATATATATATCTGCATCTCTGAGTTCTTCTGCTTTGTTTCTGGTATTAACTCCTTTTAATTCTACCAAAAAATACCCCTTATGGGGCTTTAAAGAAAGAACCCCTCCTTCTTGCCATTCACCATTTTTTGTATGTATAAATATACTTCTTACCTGCGAGAAGATGGTAACAGAGTCTGAATAAACCTTTATCTTTAACCAACCCCTTATACCATGAGGTTTTACCACCTTCCCGATAAGGAGCAGGTTTTCCGGGATTAGATTATCTGCCCGGTTCAAGATCTTATTCGATTATTTCCAATACTGCTCTTTTACCAATTTTAGTGGAGGCAGCACTTAACAATGTCCTTATAGCCCGCGCTGTCCTACCTTGTTTTCCTATTACTTTACCCAAATCCTCTTTTGCTACCTTCAACTCGATAACAGAAGTCTGCTCACCTTCTATTTCTGTTACTTGAACCTGGTCAGGCCTGTCTACCAAAGCCTTTGCGATGTATTCAACCAGATCTTTCATACTTTTTCCTCCTGCCATTTCTCTTCACCTCCACATCAATTTGAAGAAGGATTAAAAAATCCCTCTTTTTTCAACAGAGCCCTTGCTGCCTCGCTTACAAGGGCACCCTTATCCAACCAGTATTTGACCTTTTCCCTGTCTATCTTTATCTCCGGAGGCTCTTTCATAGGATTATAATAACCCAGAATATCCAGAAACTTTCCGTCACGTGGAGACTCCGAATTAGCCGCAATTAGTCTGTAGAAAGGTCTTTTCTTTGCTCCCATTCGCGTCAATCTAATCCTTACTGCCATTTGCCTTGCTAACCTCCACTTTTCATTTGTTAAAATCTTATATCAGATTTTTAAAAATATATCCACCCTAATATGAGGATGTCCGAAACACTTTTCGAACATCCTCATCCAAATATTGGTCCTATTCCATTAATTGAGCCTTTTTTGGAAAGACGCTCTATAAGTTTTTTTGTCTGAGCAAAATTCTTTAAAAGTCTGTTCACATCCTGAACTGTAGTCCCACTTCCCTTAGCAATTCTTCTCTTCCTGCTGGCATTTATAATCTTATAATTCCTTCTCTCCTCTTTTGTCATAGAATTTATTATGGCTTCTATCTTTATTAATTCCTTCTCATTTACCTGTAATTTTTTGAACTGCTTCATCTGATCAAACCCTGGAAGCAGACTTAGTATCTGCTCAAGAGAGCCAAGCTTTTTTATCTGCCTCAACTGGTGCAGAAAATCTTCCAAATCAAATTCTCTCTTTTTTATCTTCTTTTGGAGTCTAAGCGCCTCTTTCTGATCAAATTCTTCTTGTGCCTTTTCTATAAGAGTTAAAATATCTCCCATTCCCAATATCTTACTGGCTATCCTGTCAGGATAAAAGACTTCTAAGGCATCTATCTTTTCTCCAGTTCCTATAAACTTGATGGGCTTTCCTGTAACTGCTTTTATGGAAAGAGCTGCGCCGCCTCTGGCATCTCCTTCCATCTTAGTAAGTATAACTCCTGTAATATTTAATTTTTCATCAAACTCTTTTGCAATATTTACTGCATCTTGACCTGTCATTGCATCTGCTACTAATAATATCTCTGTAGGATTTATCTTCTCTTTTATCCTCACAAGCTCATCCATAAGCTTTTCATCTATATGAAGACGGCCAGCAGTATCCACAATTACTATGTCAGCACCTCCCTGCATGGCCGCAGATCTCGCATTTATGCATATATCCTCTGGCAATTCTTCCGGCTTGGAAGGATAATATGGAACTTCTATCTGTTCTGCCAATTTTATCAGCTGATCAATTGCCGCAGGTCTGTATACATCTGCTGAAACCAGGAATGGATGCCTACCTTTTTTCTTAAGATATCTGGCAAGCTTGGCAGCAGTGGTGGTCTTACCAGATCCCTGAAGACCAACAAGCATCAGAAAATATGGAGGAGCACCTTTAAATTGAAGTTGCTGGGCAGTAGAACCCATAAGCTTAGTAAGCTCTTCATTAACTATTTTGATAATTTGTTGGCCAGGAGTTAGACTTTCCAGCACTTCCTGACCAACCGCTCTCTTCTTCATATCTTCTACGAATTTTTTTACTACTTTATAATTTACATCTGCTTCCAAAAGAGCTAAACGTACTTCTTTTAAGGCATCTTTTATATTTTCTTCTGTTAAAACTCCTCTTCCTTTTATTTTTTTGAAAACCTTATTTAGCTTTTCTGTAAGGGCTCCAAACATATCCTCAACCTCTTTTAATATATTTTTTTATTAACCGAACCTTAGATAAGTCACTGAAGAGACTAGCCCACGAGACTCGGAGCAGACAAAAAGCTCTTTTGCCCCTATACCTCATTCGCTGTTATTCCACCTTCCTTTTGCGTAAGGTTAATTATTAAAGATACACAAAAAAAGAGGAAAAAGAAAGCCAAATCATCTTTTGTCTTGAATCATTCAGGGCATTATGTTATTGAAGACAAAAAATTTAAGGAGGAGTGTTATGGCGGTCTTAGGAGGAGGTATAATTGCTTTATTACTCGGAATAATTGGTCTATTTGCATGGTGGGGAGACTTCTTAGAAGTACTAAAGGGGAGTATTCCTGTAATGCTTATACTTGGTGGTGCACTGGCAACATATTTAGGATATGAAGAATACAAAGACAAACAAGCAGTGGATTCTATAACTGAAACAGAAGAAGATTTAAAGCAAGAGGTAGAAAGACTGAAAAAAGAGATAGAAGAACTTAAAGGTAAAAAGGAAGAAGAAGAAGAAAAAGAGGAGAAAAAAGAAGAATAGTTTAAAGTCAGGGTGCTCTTTTCTGAGCACCCTTTAGTTTATTATCTCCAACTGACTAAAAAAATATCTTATCTCAAATTCAGCGCTTTCTGGCGAATCAGAACCGTGAACAGCATTTTTTTCTACATCAGTAGCAAATTCTTTTCTAATAGTGCCTGTTTCAGCTTTTGCAGGATCTGTGGCTCCCATAAGCTTTCTGTATCTGTTTATAACATCATCCCCTTCAAGTACCATAACCACACATGGACCTGAAGACATAAAGTCTGTAAGACTTTCATAAAAAGGCTTTTCTTTATGCACATAATAAAAGCCTTTTGCCTGTTCCTTTGTCATCTTTATCATCTTCATGGCCACGATCTTTATTCCTTCAGCCTCTATACGCTCTACTATCTTTCCAATTAGATTTCTGCTAACTGCATCAGGTTTTATAATTGCAAGAGTTTGCTGTCGCATCTTATCCCTCCAAATTTTATTTGACCTAAAAGGATTTTATTGATAGAAATAAACAATTAGTAAAAAATAATACCAATAGTCAAGAATTTTTTATGAAAAAGGACATACTTACCCTTTCAGACAAAATCAGATTTGAATGTGCTCCAGGAAATCCCTGTTTTACAAAGTGCTGTCAGGATGTAAATATTATACTAACTCCTTATGATATAATCAGGATGAAAAATGCTCTTGGAATATCCTCAGAAAAATTCTTGGATCAATACACCCTGATAATTTATAAAGAGAAAAAACTTCTGCCTATGGTGCTTCTTAAGATGAACGAGAAGGATAAAAAATGTCCTTTTGTCTCAAAACATGGTTGCAGAATATATAATGATAGGCCATGGGCATGCAGGATGTTCCCTTTGGAAGCAGTTGAAGAGAAGACTTACAGGATTATAGCAGATGAAGATCTCTGTTTAGGTCTAAGATCAGATAAAGAATGGTCTATAAGTCAATGGGTGATAGAACAAGGCGTGGCAGAGTATGATCATATGAACAGGGATTTTTTTAAGATAGTAGATTCTTTAAAAAGAATAGAACCTGAAATGTCGAGCCCAAGCCCTCGACTTCAGGATATGCTGTGTATGTGTCTCTATAATTTAGATAAATTTAGAGAATTTATAGTAACCACTACATTTCTGCATAAATTTGACATAGATCTGCATAAAGTAAATCGACTCATGACAAGTGATATAGAGCTTTTTGAATTTGCTATTGACTGGATAAAATTTGGTATGTTTGGTGAACCTACATTAAAACTTAAAGGGAAATGAGTATGCATAATTTATTTCCGATTGAAGAAGGAAAATTCAATTTTATGTGTCATAAGGGATTATCTTGTTTTACAAAATGCTGCTTCAATCTTAATTTGATCTTGACCCCATATGATGTTCTTAGGATAAAAAAAAGATTGAATATAGACTCAAATACCTTTATAGACAATTATGCTGATATAGATATGGAGGAATATCCCCCTTTTCCTGTGTTAAAGCTAAGAATGGATGAAAATAAAAAATGCCCATTTTTAACAAAAGAAGGCTGTAGTCTATACGACGATAGACCTACTGCTTGCAGGCTTTATCCCTTAGCAAGGGCTTCAACATCAACAGGAAAAGAAGTAAAAGAAAGGTTCTTTCTTATAAAAGAAGAACACTGCTTAGGATTGAATGAAGACAGGCAATGGGAAATAAAAGAGTGGATAAAACATGAAGGAGTAGAAGAGTATGATAAATTTAATCTTCCATGGTTTGAAATAGTTACATCTCATAATGAATTACTTTCTGATGTAAAGGACAATCTATTTAAAAACATGAAGGCTTTTTTTATGGCATCTTATAATCTTGAAAGTTTCAAAAAATATATATTAAATGACAAATTCTTTAAAATATACAATGTGCCTGAACGCTACAGAGATATAAGCGAAGATACAGACGTGCTTTCTCTCTCCCTTGAATGGATAGGATTTGTTTTGTATGGAAAAAAAGGAAATATAATAAATCCTATGGATACATCCCAGGGGTATTAAGCCCTAAGGCCTCATCCAAGCCAAACATTATGTTCATGTTTTGCACAGCATTTCCTGCCTGACCTTTGACCAAGTTGTCTATGACACTAATAATTATAATTTTTCCTGACCTTTTGTCTATATTAGGACAAATATTACAAAAATTAGTTCCTCTTACATGAGCTGTTTGCAAGATTGTTCCTGGATCAAATACCCTGACAAATCTTTCTTCTTTGTAAAAGTCTCGGTAGACTCCCATAACTTCTTTAATGTCTACTTTGGCTCTTGGATCAGCATATATTGTGCTCAATATGCCCCTGCACATAGGCACAACATGAGGGGTAAAGGTTATCTTTACTTCTTTTTCTGATAAATCACCAAGCTCTTTTTCTATTTCATAGACATGCTGGTGTGAAGCAATCTTGTAGGCATTCATAGAATCATATCTTGCAGGGTAGTGAAACATGGGATTTGGCTTTTTACCAGCACCTGAAACCCCTGTCTTTGCATCGCATATCGCAGTATCTGGCTTAATAAGACCAGCCTTTACAAGAGGTGCAAGCCCTAAGATACAGGATACAGCAAAACAGCCCGGATTTCCAACAACTCGGGAATTTGCTATTTCAGACCTATGAAGTTCTGGAAGCCCATAAACTGCTTCTTTTAAAAGCTCAGGAGATGCATGAGATTTTTCAGCTCCTATCCTTTCTGCATATCCGCAATAGATATCCAAGGAATTAAATCTAAAATCCCCGCTATAATCTATTACCTTAGCCCCTTTCTGAAGCCACTTAGAGGCTTCTCTTTGTCCAACTCTATCAGGAGTAGCAAAAAACACCACATCAGCTTCTATGTCTTCCACTTCCTTGGAATCAGCAGAAATGATGGGAAGATCACAAAATCCATTGAGATGAGGATATATCTCACTTATCTTCATGCCGATATTCTCTTTGTCTATAAGGGCAACTATTTCTACCTCAGGATGCCTGCTCAGTATTTCTGTTGCCCCGCATCCACCATATCCTCCTGCACCTACTATACATGCTCTTATCATAGCTTCTCCTCCATAAAATTTAGTAGTAGACAACTGCTGCTATACAATAGCATTGTGAGGTGCTCCCCAATATTTAGACAATAAATTACCCATTTCTTGTTCATACTGCAATCTTGTTATATTCCTTGCCATAGTAGACCTCATCAGGTGTTTTCTCCACTTGTAACTCCTCCAAAACCTCTCCAACACTATGTTGTCTTTAAAAGTGCACTCTCCAATACTAATCTTTGCTCCAGCATCTTCAAATAAATGGGTGATTTATTGTCCAAATATTGAGGAGCATCTCATATACTTCATTAATTTTGGTAGTTCAACTCTAAGTTTGTTTTCTAATTCTTTAAAAGACTTTATAGATGCCAACTCTTTTCCTTTTGTATCACTAACTTGGTAAACAGTACTTTCGCTCGACATGGTTGAAATTTGTTGGCCAGATAATACATCAACTATCTCAACTTTAAAATTACAGCTATAAATAAACAAATTTGGACTTATAATACTTTTTCTTTTTTGTATGTCACAACTAAATACTAAAATTATTTTAATAGGTAATTGTCGATTCTTTATATATGAAAGAGCAGTAAAAATATCTGCAGAAGGAAGCATAAAAAAATTATATCCTAAATTTTTAAATGAGGATCTTAATGAAGATCTTATCAATTCGACTATTCTTTGTTGTTCTGCATGTATGATTATACCTATTTTAATGGAATGATTATTCTTTAATGGTTTTAAAAGATGTTTTAATCGGTTATTTAATGCTTTTTTATCTATTACACATAATAAATAATAGTTTTTAACAAAAGTAGAAGTTGATTCAGCAAAAATAATTGCATAGACAATACAACTACTTAATTTTTTATAAAGTTTATTTTTCATGCTTTGAAATTTTATCCTTTCTATATAAGGAAATAAAATCTTTTTTTTTGCTTTTTTTAATATTAATTCTGAGGGTATATTTGTTAATAAAGGAAAAGTAACTTTTACAGGTATTATTTCGTAATTGTCTTTTTTATATGTTTTTAACATGTTTCCAAAATTATTTTTTCGGAGATCTTTAAGTAAACTTAAAGTCGGTTTATCAGAACATAAAAATTTATCAGCTAAGTATAACATTACTTCTTTGTCATTTTCTAATATCTCTTTTCTAAAATAATTAATAATATCTGTGATTAATCTATTAATTTGAGATTTGTCATTTCTGATTAATGCTTCAGCTAATTTTATTTTAAAAGAAGTATACAATTTTAATCTTAATTTTTGTAAAGAAAGATTTAATGGAATAATTCTTTGTATGTTTACATTTCCTTTAATACCTTTTACAAAATTTAAAGAATGGCTTGCTACATAGTCATCAATAATTATACATTCTAAATTTAAATCTGAAATAGCATTAATATAAGAGCTATTTCTAAAAAAAAGCATTTTATTAACTCTAATATTTCCTTCTTTATAATAAAGTGCACAATTGCAATTTTTTATAGCATACTGAGATCCCAAAATTGTTCCTCCGTCTAAGTCAATTCCAATATATGAGTCTTTAATTTTTAAACTATCTGCTTTTATTAAGCTATTTTCTTTTATTACTAAGGACTTCTTAAAATTATTAATGATAACATTTTCAAATGTTACTTCACTATTAATTATCACAAAATTATTCCCACCATCTAAAAGCAAATACTTGGCTACAAATCCATCCTTTCCTGTATCCTCAATCTGTATTGTGTAATTTTCACCTTTAAAAACAACTTTATCTTCTTCACTACCCTTAATAAAAACAGCTCCATTTACCTTTAAAACTGCATCTTTTTTAAATTCAATTGTTACTCCCGGCTCTACAATTAGTGTGGCTCCTTTTAATACTACTGTTTTATTAACAATTACATAAGGGCTTCCTGCCGGGTACATGGTAAAGTCTCCCATAATTCTCGCTGGTAATATGGTTGGCCCTGGTTTTATATATATAATTTTTTCTGTTAAAGGCTCACTTAAATTTCCCGCTTTATCTTTGGCATATATTCTATAATAGTAAACTTTCCCGTAGTTCACATTTATATCCTCAAATTCAGGTACTTGAGTTTTACCAATATACTTAAATTTAGTACCTTCGTTTCTCTCAATAATATATTCATAAGCATCTCTTACAGGTTCCCATTTTAGAATTATCTTGTTTTCCAATGTTGATATATTAAGTTTTTTAACAGGGGAAGGAGGGATTCCGTCTATCTCAATAGGATATTGAACTATATAGTTATTTTCTAATCTTGTACTTGGATCCAGCAAAGTAATTCTGATGAATTTATTTTTCACGGAAATTTCTTTGTCAACTACATATCTACCCAAGTAGTTACCTGGTTGTTTTTCTATCAATTTTAATCGAGAAGTAACATCTGAGATCTGAAAATACCCTAAGCAATTAGGTTTTGCTTTTATTGCAACTAATATTTCTTTTCCTATACCAAATGGGCTGTCTTTTGCATTTGTCATTACCGTAAATATAGAAGGAGGCTTTCTTATTACAGGAGCAGCAGGTTCTGGTATATTAGCTGTAAGCTTTCTACAAAGTTCAGCCATGAGGTTTATTTTAACACAATCTCTTAAAACCCTGGCAGAAGCAATGGTAGTAGAAATAGCACTCCAAGGAGAAAGAGGTATTCCGCCCGCTCTTCTTGATACAGAATCTTCTTTTTGCCATATTATCTTTCCATCTTTACTCCTGATAAAAGTTACTTTTGCTTTGATGGAAATACTTGCATATAAAGCAACGAATACTTTATTTATACTTAATAATTCTACTATAAATACTCCGTCTAATTTCATTCTTTTTCCTATATATGAGGGACTAAGCTCATTCCATTTTTTACTTGTTTCTTTTTCAATTTCTACTAACTTTGCATCAATTTCCTCTAACTTAATATTTCGAAATTTCTTTGATGTTAAATAGTTATTAAAAATAGTCCTAAATGTCTTTTTGTCTTCTTTTGGAACATTACCTAAGACTGGTAATACTCCAACAAGTTGGGGTATATCTTCTGTATTGCCTATATCATTTGCAAAGACTGTAGAAGAAATTAATAATATCACAAATAAAAGAGATATGTTTAACCTCATTAAACTCCTATTACATCTAATAAAAGCATTATTTGTTTATCTTTTATCTTAGAGGTAGGTAGACCTTTTGACTTCATAATAACTATTGCATTAGCATAGTTTTCTATAGCTCCAGCATAATCGTCTCTCTTTTTACAAGATTCAGCTTGTTTTAAATATTTATTCTCACTATGTATAAAAAGCTTTTGAATTTGTTTAGCAATTTCTTCTACTACCTCCTTTTGAGCTAACTCTATTATCTCTGAATCTGAGGGTAAATCAGGCACTTTAAAAGGAATTCTAAAATCACCAACTTCAACACCTTCGGTTGATTTTCCATTAAATGTTTTTTTGCTTTCATAAGAATTAGCATAAATTACTTTTCCTTGAATATCCACAATTCGATAAGCTACATCAACTACACCAATTTTTTTTATGTATTTTATATTATAACTGATAAATTTATTGATTGGTTGTTTTATATATTTGTCAGGAGGAGGGCTGTTTCTTCTAATATTATCTGGCTGTTGCAACCATCTTTCATATTCAGGATTTAAGATCATTTTTGTGCCTGTCTTTACCATAATTGTTTTTTTACTCATCTGTTCCATTGTTTCTACTTTATAAGATCGCACTTCTCCAACTATAAAAAAGTCTATTCCTGCAAGTTTTAATGTCCCTCCTGACATAAGTTTAATTTCAAGTTCTTTTATTAATTGAGGTTGAGCTTCTCTTTCAATAAGCTTAATATCCCCTTTTAAATATTCTTGTAACTTCATGATCAAACTTGATGTTATAATAGTACCGGCATCAGGATTATTTTTTGGACTTTTAAATGTCAAAACAGCAAGCTTTTTTATTGCTCTATCTCTTATAATATTTTCTAATCTTGAAATATCCTGTTTTATATTTGGATAATTAGGATTTAAATCACAAAGCATACTATAATAAAAATAACTTATTCCATATCTTCTTTTTATTTCAAATTCCTTAGCTTTGAGATATATCTTTTTGTAATATTCTTCAACTCCGTATCTGGTAGGATCAATCAAGCTCCTTTTATTTAAAGGAAGTTGATGAAGATATTTATATGCTTTTTTGACAAAAAAATATGCTTGTGCAAGAAGTCCTTGTTCAATTTGAGCTTGAGCAGATTCTAAATAAAACACACTTAATTGTGCTAATAATCCTTGTAAATAGGGCTCAATTTTATTTTTTTCCTCAGGATAATACCGCATAGCTAATTTATAATATTTTAAAGCTTGATCAAAATCTTTTATGTTTTGAGCTGCTCTTGCTTTTGCTATATAATAATCAACTGAATCATTATTTATGGTTTGTTTATACAATTGTTTTATATTAGGATCATCAGGTTTTACTTTATTTAATAATTCTACAATTGGTCTTAATTCATGCCATCTCTCTTCTTTTGCTAAAAAAATACCTTTTGGCAAAAACTTAGTAATTATAGTTTTAGTTAACTGGTTAAGTTCTAAACTAAATTTTTCTGGATGTATAAATTTGTTGTTACTTAATAAATCAAAAGCTTCATTATATCTATCTTCTGAAATCAACTGTTTCAATTTAAACAAAATTTCTTGTTCTCTTTCTTTGCTCAGTTTTCTTTCGTGCAAAATTTCTTGTTCTAACATTTCAATCTCCTGAGCACTTGCTATATCCCTAAGTTTAGACATTTCGTGATCTATTTTTTTAAAGACAGGAATTGGCACGTATCTATACTTGTTTTTATAGAAAGATATTATGTTGTTAATGTTTTCTATATATCTGGAGGTAAGTTTAACTTTTAACTTATTATAAGCACTACAATATTTATCACTTTTTGTTTGAAGACAAAGTTGCTTATATATTGTTAACGCCTCTGTTTCTCTACCCATCATTTCAAATTGTTGAGCGGTTCTGTATTGATTAGAGACTGGTGTTGCACAAGATATAAAAGTTAAGAATATAGATATAAAAAACAATTTTTTATTAAACATTATTCTTTCCTCCAGAGCTTCATATGTAATACCTTACTTCAGGTTGTACATATTTTAGCTCATTTTAAAATAGATGTCATTAAACGGTATTGTTTCCTGTTGATTTTAATAATAATGAAGAGAATGTATCGACATGACTTCAGACGTCCTCATTGTGGGTCTAATTAGTAGCCTAAAAGGCATAGTTATCCAGAAAGGATAAAAAAGCTATTCGACCACGTTTTAGAAAAGAGTCAAACATTAAATCTAAAGGTGATTACATCTCCATCTTGGACTATATAGTCTCTTCCTTCAATCCTCAAAAGCCCTTTTTTTCTGGCTTCTGAAATACCTCCACACTGCTTCAGGTCTTCAAAAGAGATTACTTCTGCACTTATAAAACCTTTTTTTATGTCTGTATGGATCTCTCCTGCTGCATCCACAGCCTTTGAGCCTCTTTTTACTGCCCAGGCCCTGGCTTCTTTATCTCCAGCAGTAAAGAAGGTGATTTTATTAAGGGAATCAAATGATTCTTTAATGAGCAAATCAATTCCAGATTCTTTTAGATCATAGAGGCTTTTAAATTCCTCTGCTTCCTTAGCATCCATCTCAGAAAGCTCCATTTCAAGCTTTCCCCTTACAGGTATCGTCTTTGCATCAATAGGCGATCTTTTCCACTTAGGCACAGAAACTATATCTTCTTCATTATTTACTACTATAAGCAAAGGCTTAGCACTCAAAAATGTAAAACCTTTTAACATTGGATCAGATATAAGTTCTTTTTTCTCTCTAAGTGGTCTTCCATCTTCAAGCACCTCTTTGCACTGCTCTAAGAGTTCGCGCTCCTTTTCCAGATCTCTTTCTACTTTTCCCTTTCTTCTATCAGAGCTGATCTTCTCTATCCTTTTTTCAACAACCATGAGATCATTTAAAATCATCTCTTCTTCAACCTTCCAGAAGTCTGATTCTGGATCTGGCTTTTGTCCTGCCAGCTCAAAATTTCTCAATACAAGTATCAGTTCATCACAGGTCCTGACCTGAGACCAGATAGGCCTCTCCCCTTTTGCAGAAGAAGAAAATTCTGAAGGAAGAAGATATTCCATCTTTAAGAATACCCTTTTCTTAGAGTCAAAGATCTCTTTTAATACCTCTATCCTTGGATCATATATGGTTATACTCACCACCACAGGGGATATATGAGAAGAGATGTCCAGTTCTGTTTCCCCTCTCAATCTTGTTATAGCCTTAAATATTGTCTTTTTTCCTGCCTGAGGAAGTCCTATTATACCTGCTCTCATAACTAATCTATGGGATTTAAAATTTCTATTTTAGCAGATCTTCTGAGACTTTTCACCCACATCTCAAATGCCCTATCTCTTTTGAGATATGTAAGCTCAGTTTTCAGTTTGTACTTTTGTTTTTGAAATTCTTTCTCATCTGGTTCTTCTTTTCCTTCCCATCTTATTACATAAGCCCCATTTTCGGTCACATATATATCTTTTGGATATCTATTCTCTTTGCCAAGAGAAAATAAGATCTCTTTTATCTCCTGATCACCCCCTATATAGGGAATCTGTTCTGACCTCTTAAAGAAATCCGTTTCTTTTAGCTCCAATCCCATCTTTTTTATCATCTCCTCCCAGAGCTCTGTTTTTTCTTTAAGCTTCTTTAAAAAAGCTCTTGCCTCTTTTTTTGCCTCTTTCATTGCTAATTCATCTATAAGATCCTCTTTTACCTGATCATAAACACTCTCAAGCTTGGGGATAAAAGAGGCCTTTCTTTCTTTCACCTGAAATATATAAAACTTTCCTCTCAGCATCATGAGATCACTTATATCTTTCTTTTTTAAAGAAAAAATGGTCTCTACTGTTTTTCGATCTCCACCAATGCCCGGGATTGTGCTATCCTGAAAGGAAAAAAAATCAGTATAACCAATCTTTAAGTTGTTCTCTTTGGCATACTCTTCTAAAGGTATATCATAGGGCATCTTATCTATAAGTTCATATCCTTTTTCCTGAGCAAGTTCTATACCTTTCTCTTCTATCAGATCCTTTATCACCTTATCCCTTACCTCCTTTAAAGGAGGAGGATTTTTTTGCCCAGGCAGTTTATAGTCATCCATATGAAAATTGTAATATTGCTGAATCTCTTTTTCTGTAGGCTTTATGTTAGCCTCAAACTCCTTTGGATCTATTACTATATAAACGCACTTTATCATTTCAGGAACCCTATATCTTTCTTTATGCTTTTTAAAAAACTCCTCCAACATCTTTTTATTCACCTTCACCCTGTCTTTGAATATATCAGGTTTAAAAACCACAAAACTCACTTTAATCTTTTCATTTTTATACCTGAAGTAATCCAAGGCTTCCTGATCTGTAACATTCATAAAAGCCAATAAAAATTCCTTCAATTTATTACTTAATATTTGTTTCCTAATACTATTTTCAAATTCTTCTGGATCTATTCTGTTTTCCCTTAAAAGGGCTTTGTAAAGTCTAACATCAAATACTCCATTCCTTTGAAATGCAGGATATTTCATTATTTCTTCCTGAATTTCCTGTATATTCACTTTTATTCCAAGCTTTTTTGCTTCCTGTGCCATAAGCCTTTGATCTATTAAGTTCTCAAGAGCAATTCTTTTAAGACCCAGCGCCTTTGCTATTTTTTCATTCCATAACTCTCCATACATCTGTTTAAACATGCTGTAGACTCTATCATATTCATTCTGATATTCAGCACGCGTTATTACTTCTCCATTTACCTTTGCTATTCTTAGGCCTCTCTGTGCCCTAAATGAATATCCAAAATAAAGCACAAATACCAAGCATATCACTACTATTATAAATTTTATAATCCATGACTTTGCATGTTTTCTCATAAGGCCAAGAATCATGCCCTAACTCCTTAGTAATAACTCCTTTGTTTTACTAAAAACAAATTCCTCTATCTCTTCCACAGATCTTGTTGCATCTATGATTACGACTCTATCTTTGAATTGTTCTGCTATCCACAGATATCCTTTTCTCACCTTTTCATGGAAGATTACATCCTCCTGTTCAAATCTGATTTGATCCTGATCAGAATCTCTCCTGTTCCTCCTTTTTATGGCAATCTCAACAGGACAGTCTAACAAAAATGTTATATCTGGTCTTATATCTTCACATATATGATTATTTAACATAAGGATAAAGTCTCTTGATATTCCTCTGCCAAAGCCCTGGTAAGCTAAGGTTGCATCATAGAATCTATCACTTATAATCCACATCCCTTTTTTTAAAGAAGGTGCTATCACCTCTTTCATGTGTTGACTTCTATCAGCAAGATACAAAAAAAGTTCTGTTAGCTCAGAAATATCTTTGTTTTTTGGATCCAAAAGGATCTTCCTTATATAAGAGCCAATCTTTGTGCCTCCTGGCTCTAAGGTAAGCAAGGCAGGGATTCCCTCGTTATTTAAACGAGATACAAGCCTTTTGGCCTGGGTTGATTTCCCACACCCATCTATTCCTTCAAAGGTGATAAATTTAGCTTTGGCTTTTTTCAAAGCTTCTGTACTTCCCTTGCCAACGCAACAGGACCTGTCCTTGCAATCTCTTTTATCCCCATGGGCTTGAGAAGTCTTAAAAAAGCCTCTATCTTGTCCTCATCTCCAGTGATCTCTACAGTGTAATACTCTGGGCTCACATCTACCACTCTGCTCCTGAATATGTCCACTATTCTGAGAATCTCTGCCCTGTTTTCTGTCTTTGCCCTCACCTTTACAAGCGCAAGATCCCTTTGCACGTAAGGAACTTCAGTATAATCATACACCTTTATCACATTTATAAGCTTGTTGAGCTGTTTCTTTATCTGCTCAAGTATAAATTCATCTCCTTTAGTGACCAAACTCACTCTGGATACATCAGGGTCTGTGGTAGGAGCAACACAGAGGCTTTCTATATTATATCCTCGAGCTGAAAAAAGCCCTGCAATACGAGACAGAACCCCTGGCTGATTTTCCACAAGAAGTGAAAATATATGCTTTTGTTCCTGATTGTTTTTGCCTTTTGCCATATCTATCCCTCTCCTTTATACCAATATCATTTCTGTTATTGGAGAACCTGCAGGGACCATAGGAAAGACATTCTCTTCAGGAGGTATCCTTATATCTACCAGCACCACATTTTCAGTAGAAAGTGCCTTTTCTAATGCAGGCTTTACCTCTTCAGGCTTAGTTACCCTCATTCCAACAGCCCCATAAGCTTCTGCAAGCTTTACAAAGTCAGGTGCATATGCAAGATAGGTCTGAGAGTATCTCTTTTCATAGAAGAGTTCTTGCCACTGCCTGACCATACCCAAGTAGCTATTGTTTAAGATAATCACCTTTACATGAATATTATTCTGCACAGCAGTAGCCAGCTCTTGTATATTCATCTGTATGCTACCATCTCCTGCTATATCCACAACGACCTTGTCAGGACATGCTACTTTTGCTCCTATTGAAGCAGGAAAACCATATCCCATACA
>JAMOPX010000023.1 GCA_027064285.1 Desulfobacterales bacterium
ATGGTCTTTTTCGCTTCTTTTACCTCTTCTATGTCTTTTCTTAGCTTCTCTTCTTTCACTTCTTTTTGCCTGATTTTCTCTTCAAGCTGATTTATCCTCTTTTTTAACTCCTGAATCTGCTTGTATAGCTCTCTTACATCTGGTGGAGATAGGTCATTAGGAGATGAATAAACAGGCATACAGAAAAGAACAGCACACATAAACACCGAAATGATTGTAATAATTAAATTTCTCATAACCACACCTCCTTAAAAGATTTTTTGATACCAAAAAAATCCCTGAACCACATTTAGCAGTCCAGGGACTCCCGTTTTATCCCAAAGGACTTCCGCTTAGCTTTGGGCACTCGCCAACGCTAATGCCTATGTTGCTCAGGCAGGTCTTCTGACTTCCGGATCCTCCTACTCACCACGCCTTCCCAGGAGCATTCTTACTCCCAGTGGCTTAATGTGGCTTTCGTCCCCGGTCACAGCCGCGGGCCGGTGCTGGATTTTCACCAGCTTCCCTATTAAGCCTTACGGCACCTGAGCCGTTAACATCAATATAACCTTCACTGCTTTATGTCAAGGAATTATAGTTATCCGCATAATTGCTGAAACTATAAGTTTAACAACAAATTGTTTTTCTTTGCATTTTTCATAACTTATAGTATTCTACAAAATATCAAATTTTGCGAAATACTATATATGGAAATTCCTTAAAGGAGTATTTTAAACCAGTATTGGTATAAGATAGATGTATGAATTTTTAGAAGACATAGATTTAAGATTCAAAATTTCTGCTGTGAAGCTGTTTTCACTTAATAGAGGGCTTAGTTGTGATTACAGATGAGGACGAAAAGATTTTGACAGAATGTCTAAAAAATGTTAAAAGATAAAATTATCAAAAAGGTCCGGTAGGGCCGTTAGCTCAGTCGGTAGAGCAGCGGACTTTTAATCCGTTGGTCGGGTGTTCGATTCACCCACGGCCCAGTCAGCGTCCCCATCGTCTAGCCAGGTCCAGGACACCGGCCTTTCACGCCGGCAACAGGGGTTCAAATCCCCTTGGGGACGCTTAATTTTTATTCAATTGTCTTTCCAAAAAATCTATTAACGCAGTATTAAATTTTTCTGGCTGCTCCAAGTTTGAGAGATGGGCTGCTGATGGAATTATAACGAGTTCAGAGTTGGAGATTCTTTTATGCATCTCCTTTGCTACTTCCACAGGTGTTCCCATATCTTCTTGCCCCACTATTATCAGGGTGGGAAGTTTAATTTCAGGAAGTCTGTCTAAGTAGTTTAACTTTCTTATTGCTTCAGCGCATCCTACAAATCCCTTAACAGGAGTGGATACAAATAGCTTTTTAATAAGTTCTACTTCTGGAGGTTTTTTTTCTCTAAAGGGCTTTGTAAACCACCTTTCCAAAGTGGCTTCTAAAAGAGCTTCCATTCCATGTTTAAGGGCAGTATCTATTCTTTGTTGCCATATAGGTTGATCTTCTTCATTTACCTTAGCTGCAGTGTCACACAGAATAAGGCTTTTTAACCGTTCTGGATAATTTAACGCAACTGCCTGCCCGATCATACCGCCCATGGAAAGACCTATCCAGTGAACTTTCTCTATACCTAAGGTATCCATTAGACCAACAGCATCCTGTGCAAGCTGCTCTAAGGTATATGCTCCATCAGGCACATCACTTTTTCCATGTCCTCTTGTATCAAAGCATATAAGCTTATATTTATCTCTCAGTACCTTTACCTGAGGATCCCACATGAGTAGATTTGTGCCCAAAGAATGACTGAACATGAGAATATCTGCTTCTTCTTTTCCATATAATTCATAATTTATGCTTATGCTATTGACCTTAACTCTCATTTTAAGCCCTCCACTATGTTTTTGAATATTTTATTAAAAATATCAAATAGTTCAGCAGGTATACAAGCAAAATTTTCTATTTTGTTTATAATACCTGCAACAGGAATACCTGAATAAGATTGTATGGCCTCTATATTTTCTTCTATCATGTGGTAGGGAGTATTGTCTTTATTTTTATTTATAAAAATTACACACAAAGGATTTATCCTTTTTCTCTTTAATGCCTCTAAGGAGAGAAGAGTATGATTAATAGTTCCAAGTCCTGCTCTTGCTACTAACACGGGAATTGATTCAAAACTTTTGATCGCATTTATTACAAATCTTTTTCTGGTTATTGGCACATATAATCCGCCTGAACCTTCTATTATTACAGGATTGTATCCTATCTCCCTTTTTTTTAGGATTTTTTTTACAAAGTTTAAATTTATTTTTCTGTTTTCATTTCTTGCTGCAAAATAAGGTGCTTTTGGTTCTTTTAGACAATATCCTACTGAAAAAGACGGATCTTTTCTTTGGAGTTGAGGTATATGAGAGTACACAAAATTTGCATCAGATTCTGGATCAAGTGGAGAAGTGCATCCTGTTTGAAATGGTTTAAAATAAAAAGGTTTGGCGCCTATATGGTAGAAATATTTCATCATCAAAAGAGATAATACCGTTTTTCCCACTCCAGTATCTGTGCCAGCTACAAATATTCTAATCTTTGTTCCACGCATCTTTAAGCACCTTTATTAAATATTTCACATCTTCCTCTGTGTGCATTGAGGTCATACTGATTCTCAAAATAGAGCTTCCCATAGGAACCGTAGGGTATCTTACAGAAGGTATATATATGTTTTTTTCTAATAATCTTTTAGATATAGACAGGCTTTTTCTTTCATCTCCAATTCTTAAACAGATTATATGTGCATCTCCAGATACTGAAAATCCCTCCTCTTTTAATTTATGTTTTGCTATATGAGAAATATTTCTTAGATGTTCTCTTTCAGTATCAGCTTCAGCCACTATATAGAGAAGTTCTCTACATGCAGCTGCATGAGCTGGGGATATAGCAGTAGAGTGCATTAGAGGAGCAGAAAGATTAAATAATAGCTCTTTTATTTTTTTGGGCATAAGTACAAATGCACCTGAAAAACCAAAAGCCTTTCCAAATGTTCCGATTGCTATATCAGCAAGCCCACCTGCTATGCCTTTTCCTTTTTTCCCAAGAACACCAAATGCATGAGCCTCATCTACAAGACAAAAAAAGCCAAATTTTTCTTTTAGTGATTTCATTTCCTTTATATCTAACAGGTCGCCGTCCATACTGAATAAGGATTCAGTAATTACAACGGCTTTTTTGGGAAACTTGGATAGTCTTCTATTTAAATGAGAAATGGAATTATGATTAAATCCGTGATATTCTGCCTCACTCAACATAATTCCTTTTATTATACTTGAATGCGCATGCTTATCAAAAAGTATTATATCTTCTTTTTCAAATAGTGCAGATATAACCGCTAAATTAGCCTGATATCCACTTGGGAAAAATAGTGCATCCTCATAGCCGAAGAATTGAGCGTATTCTTTTTCCACCTCCTCTATTATAGAATAGTTTCCACAGATCAGTCGGGATGAAGAAGCAGATATATCAAAATCTAAGAAGGCCTTTGAGATTTTTTTGTTTGCCCTGCGGGAGGAGGCTATGCCCAAATAATCATTTGAAGAAAAATTCAGAAACTTTTCTCCCTTGATCCAGATGTATTTTCCATCTCTTTTTTCTATTTTATAAGGGATTCTTTTAAGAAAGAATTTCTCATAAAATGCTAAATCTTTCATGCTTTCATAACCTATATTTGGATATATAAATCTGAAATAGAGATCCTTTCCGGAGGATAAGGGGATTCGTCTGGAAATCCAAGTGTAAGAAAGCACTTGAAGTTTATGTTATCTACGCAGAGTAGTTTATTTATATCGTCAATAAATATGAATGGCGTAGTGAGAACACATGTACCAAGTCCTATTGCCTCTGCCATGAGAATAAAATGACATATTGAGATCCCTACGGATATATCTAAAGCCCAATCTCTGTGGTAATTAATGCCCAGTTTTGCATCTTTGAGCTTTTCATAAAAACCTTTCTCTTTTTTTTGTATCCCAACAACAAAGAGCACAGGTGCATCAAACATAAAAATTGAATACCTGTTATAATAGATTTTTATCCATTTTTTCAGTTTTTCAAAGCTGTTAAGAGTATCTAATTTTTTTAAAAGCTTTTCTTTTCCACAAGCCATTTCGTTTTTTAGCTTTTCTCTTATATTTTTTGATTCTATTCTAACATATCTTATAGGTTGAATATTGGATGGGGATGGAGCCCATGTAGTAGCTAAGAGTATCTTTTCTATCCATTCTTCTGGCGGAGGATCAGGTCTATATCGTCTAATGCTCCTTCTTTTTTTTATTATCTTTTCCAATTGTCCATTGAACATATGAAACAATATCCTTTATCCTTATAGAAGGAATTATGCTGTTTTTTGATTCTTCAATAA
>JAMOPX010000024.1 GCA_027064285.1 Desulfobacterales bacterium
GGTTCGAATCCCTCTCCCTCCGTTGCGGAGAGATGGCCGAGTCTGGCTGAAGGCGCTCGCCTGCTAAGCGAGTGTAGGGGCTAAAACCCCTACCGAGGGTTCGAATCCCTCTCTCTCCGCCATTTTTTTATTTTTGGTTATAGCTGTGGAGGTAAGTGCTAAAGGACAAGGAAGGAGAATAAAGAAAGGACTATTTCTGTCTCCTGTTAAAGGACTTATTAACTGACCTTATGCAAAAATTTCTGTCTTAGTGAGATAAACCCTTGTGAGATAAACCCTATAGTCCAGTCAGCTTAGAATTGTGTAAGGTAGAATCATGGGATGGAAATAAAAGTCAGTGGACAATGTTTCCGCACCCATGCAAAAATATCATCTTAACTTCTTCCAAATAGGACCGTATTTTGTATCAATAACTTCGATTCCCTTTTCTCGTAAGTATTTTCTTAATTGATCTGCTTTTTCCCAATCTTTTCTTTTTCTTGCTTCTTCTCTTTCCCTGATTATTTTTATAATTTCCTCATCTTCTTCAAATAAAGGTGGTTCAAGTTCCATTATATTTAGTACAGAATTTATCTGGGTTAAAATTTTTAATATATCCTCTATCTTTTCAGCAGGAAAGCGGTTTTCATCCATAAGTCTGTTTGTTTTTCTCATGAAAGAGAACAGGTTTGCAAGGGCAGAAGGAAGATTCAGGTCGTTATCTATGTCTTCTGTAAAGGAATGCTTCAGGTCATAAATCATTTGATCCAGATCTTCCTTCTGAACATATCTTTTTTCAACTGTTCTGCAGAGCTGTTTATAAAAGTATAACCTCTGCACAAACTGATCCATGTGCATTACGGTATTTTTGCACGCATCAAGCTTTTGCCATGTAAAAATAAAAGGTTTTCTATAATGTCTGCTTAGAAGAAGATATCTTACATGCCTTCCAGTATATCCTCTTTCCAGTACATCTCTCAGGGTGAGAGATTCGCCCCCTTTTACTGTTTCATTATGAAGCCAGTAATTGGCAGGTTCTTCTCCAGTGATGGCCTTGCCTATAGCAAGTATGTTTTCGTGATGAGGAAATATGAGTTCTATGCCGCTTGTATGGATATCATACTTGCCCTTCATGTAAGATAAAACAATAGCTGCGCATTCCATATGCCAGCTGGGTATCACATTTCCCCATTTTGTCTTAAAGTATATCCCTTTCTTTAGTTCTTTTAGAGTGCATCTTTTGAGGAGTGTAAAATCTCTTGGATTTTCCTTTTCATATCTTTCCAAATCCACCGTCTTTCCTACCTGGATCTTATCCAAATCAATACGGGACAGTTTTCCATAATCGCTTAGCCTAGATATATCGAAATAAATGGATCTGAATTTTTCGTAGGCAAATCCTTTTTCTACAAGCTTTTCTGTAAGTTTTATCATGTCTTCTACATGCTCGCTTGCTTTTGGAAGATGTTCAGGTCTTTTTATTCCCAGCTCATTCAGGTCTTCCAAAAAGGCTTTAAAGTACATAGAAGTAAAATCTTTTAACGATAGTCCTTTTTCTTCTGCTCCTCTTATAGTGTTTTCATCCAAGTCTGTAAGGTTTAGTACATGAACTACATTGTATCCCTTAAACTCTAAGTATCTTCTTATGATATCTGAAAAGACAAATCTCCTGCATTGGTTTAGATTTATATATTCACACAGGGTAGGACCGCAGGTATAAATCTTTACAGAATCTTCTTTTAGGGGGATAAATTCTTCTTTTTTGTGCCCCAAGGTGTTGTAAAAATAAATTCCCGTACTTTTTCTTACAGAAAAAAGAGGTGTACTCAGGTATCTTTCTCCTCCATCCGGGAAGATAACCACTATATTTCCTTTACCTATTTCTTTTGAGATTTTTAATGCCCCTGCCATTGCTGCTCCAGAACTCATTCCCACAAAAAATCCTTCTTTTTTTGACAGCGTCCTTGTAATTTCGAATGCTTCCTCATCGTCTATGTTTATGATTTTATCCACAAATCTCTTATCAAATATTCCCGGGGCATAAGATTCTTTCATGTTTTTTAATCCTTGAATCTTGTGCCCCATATAAGGTTCGACTCCGATGATTTTTACCTCTGGTTTGAGTTCTTTCAGTCTCCTGCTGACTCCCATAAGAGTTCCTGTGGTGCCCATTGCTATAACAACTGCGTCCACTTTTCCTTTTGTCTGTTCCCATATTTCCATAGCCGTGGTGTGATAATGCGCTTTCCAGTTTGCTTCATTATTAAACTGGTCAACAAGCCAGTATTTATCAGGCTCTTCACGCGCAAGATTGTACGCATACTCTATTGCGCCATCTGTACCTAAATGGGCAGGTGTGAGTTTGATCTCAGCGCCTAATGCCTTGAGTATCTTTTTTCTTTCCTCACTCACCCCTTCTGACATGATAAGCAGGATTCGGTATCCCTTTACTGCTGCAACAAGGGCTAAGCCAATTCCAGTATTTCCACTTGTTGCTTCAAGTATTATCTTGTCTTTTGTAAGTTCTCCTTTTTTTTCTGCTTCTTCTATCATATAAAGGGCAGGCCTGTCCTTTATGGAACCGCCTGGATTAAAGGATTCAAGTTTTGCCCATATTTCAATCTCCTTGTTTGGCTTTAAATGGTTTATTTTCACAAGAGGGGTATTGCCTATTAATTCCAAGATATTTTTTTTTACATCCATAAAACTGCTCTCACATTGTTAACAAAGATATGATAATATTTATATTACTTGTAAGCTTGATTTACAACAAAAAGGTGGGAAAAAGAGATGGAATTAAAACGCTTGGATGCAAAGTTTATTCGTGATGGCTTAAAGCACACGATTTTTACTAAGGTTCTGGTATTAGATGAAATTGATTCCACAAATGAGTTGGCAAAAAAGATGATAAAAAAAAGGCCAAAAGAGGGGATTTTAATCATTGCAGAAGATCAAAGATATGGTAAAGGCAGGATGAAGAGAAAATGGTGGTCTAAAAAGTACTCAAACCTACTCTTTTCTTTGGTGTTGAGTCCAAGGATAGACAAATTCTTTGGATTTAGTTTAAACATGGCAATTGCTGTTTCATTTGCTGAAACCATAGAAGAAAAACATGGTATAGAAGTTATGATAAAATGGCCAAATGACCTGTATATAGGAGATAAAAAGCTCGCGGGAATACTTACAGAATTTTTTTTAGAGAAAGATCTTTTATCATATGTAGTTATTGGTATGGGAATAAATGTAAACTGGGCACCTGAGAGAAAGGAGGATATGCCCTATCCTGCTACATGTTTAGCCAGAGAGAAAGGGATTTATATACAAAGGGAACCCCTTCTTGTAGAGGGTATGAGGAGATTTGATACATATTACAAAGAAATTATAAATAATCATTTAGAGGAGCTTCATGAAAAGTGGAACAGCAGGTGTATGATATTCGGAAAAGAAGTTCTGGTTCAGGATCAGAACAGAGAAATAAGAGGAACAGCTTTAAGGATAGAAAAAGATGGTAGTCTTATAATCAAAACGCAAGACAAAGAAATCAAAGTTTTATATGGAGATGTTTTACTCAGTTGACCCTTCCTCGACTAAAGGCGAGGGATTCCCGCTTCAACGAGGGATGACTCGTAGCCCTGCCCAAAGGCAGTTCCGGCAGTCAGTGCCCTCTCCACGGGCGTCACTTCCCGCCAGCCCAGCGGTAGAGCTTTTAAGGATAGCCAACCCTCTTTGCAATATCACTTTTGCAGCTTTGATGTCTGCATCATCAGTGTAGCCACAGTGCAGACAGCAGAAGATTTTCCCTTTCCTGTTTTTAAGATGAACAAAACCACAAGCTGAACAGATCTGACTGCTCCTTCTGGAATCTACTTTTAGAAATATCTGCCTATACTGTCTGCACCTGTATTCAAGCATTCTGATAAAGTTGCTCCATGCTGAATCTATTATCTTTCAGCTCTTTCACCACCACACCGTGGCTTTTGCCTATGATGGTGGAAATTTGCAACTCTTTTACAGGATTTACGCAGTTAGCACAATTTAGAAACAGAGACCTTACCTCGTAATGGAGTAGGAGGAGGCAAGCCACGGGTGATCAGTGTAAGTTGGATGCGATCTTTAACCTCACCCAAGGTTTCTTTTGGGTGCAGGCGCAGATGCTGAAAAATAATAAAGGCAATCAGGACAAAGGCAACATGACGCACTAATGCTTGATCCACTCGGCATTGGCAGGCCGACAATCCGCTGAATTGTTTGGCATCCCGGAAGAGGGTTTCAATTGCAAGCATGCACGCCACAGGATGCTGCACTCCAGTGTTGATTTTTATAGCAGATAGTTGTTATGGGATGAAGTACTCCAACCCACTTCAATTTCAAACGGTTGATTTTTTTTGTTATCCAG
>JAMOPX010000025.1 GCA_027064285.1 Desulfobacterales bacterium
ACACCAGCAGATACTTTGCAACAGTACCATTGGTGGTAAATATCTTGGATCCATTTATTACCCATTCATCCCCTTCTTTCACGGCTGTTGTACTGGCAGAGGACACATCAGAACCAGCATCTGGTTCCGTGATAGCTGTTCCCATTATTGCCTCTCCACTCACGAGCTGAGGTAAAACGAGCTCTTTTTGTTCTTCTGTTCCGTAAAGAAGGAGCATCTCAGCACCAAATGTGGCAGAAAGTATTGACTGGGCAATTCCTGCATCTACAGACCAAAACTCCTCAGTTATAAGACAGTGTTCAAAAAAACCCATCCCTGCTCCACCATATTTTTCATCAATAAAAACACCTACAAAGCCTAATTCACAGGCCTTTTTCCAGATCTCAAAATCAAACTTCTCCTCTCTGTCAAATTCCTCTGCCCTTTCAGGAAATTCTCCCAAAGCAAATTCCCTTGCTGCCTTGACAATATCCTTCTGTTCTTTGGTGAGTTCAAAGTCCATTATACCACCTCCAGTTTTGGTAAGCTAAAAGTTTTGAAAGTATACAAATTGAATGCTTGACATTCAAGAATAAAGAATTATATACAGATACAAATAAAAAAATGTAGGGAGGAGAGAGATGCCACAAGCAGTAGTTTCAACTATTAGGTTTGATGATCTTTATAAAGGATGGGAAATACCACACTATTACTGGGCAGTTACCCCAAATGAAATGAAGATGTTTGCCCAGGTAGTAGGATGTCCTGAGCCATTATTTATGGATGAGAATGCAGCAAAAGGCATGGGTCTGGATACCATTCCTGCACATCCAGGTTTTGTGAACATCTTCCATTTTGAATGCAATTTGCTGCGTGGTGCTCACAATAATCCGGTATTTCCAACTATGCACAGCTCTTCAAGAGTAGAGTTTTTTAGACCCATTTATCCTGGAGATATCCTTACAATAAAGATGAAGGTGCATGACAAGATAATCTCCAAGAAAGGAAGAAGATTTGTTGCTTGGGAAATTAAACTGTTTGATCAGGAAGAAAATTTAATAGCAAGGAAGATACATACTTCTATGTGGCTAAAAGATGATGAAGCAGCAGACAGATTTGGAATTACTCCTGGAATGGGACCACGTCCACTTTACTAAATCTAAATAAAAGAAAAATTAAGGAGGTGTAAAAAATGGGATTAAAATATGAAGATATAAAAGTAGGGGATGAATTAACTCCCTATAAAAGAACATGGAAACAGGAATGGGTAAATACCATGATGGAGATGGTAGGCTCTGTTCCAAACTGGCATACAGATCCTGAGCAGGCAAAAAAGGTAAGTGTTTGGGAATCAAGAGAAGAATCTACTGTTCTTCCTGGGGTTTGCACAGAAATGGCAACATGTGAGTTTATAATAAAGTGGTTAGGAGATGATCCAAAACCATTTTTCCATGGTGGAGGAATTGATATAAGGCTAACCGCACCTGTATATGTGCACATTGAAAAAGGTGGAGAAGTTACTTATACAGGTAAAGTGGTGGAAAAAGATGATGCTGAGAAAAAGGTAATATGTGAAGTGTCTGCCCAGCAGGATGAAAGAACAGTAATGCAGGGAAAGGCTTGGCTAAAGTTTTAACTTTTTGTTGTTATATCTTACTAAAAGGGGGATTTTTCCCCCTTTTTTGTTTATTTTTATTATTTTCTCCCCTCGGACTTGCTGAAAAAGAAAAACAGAATATAAGGACATTATAGTTATCCGCAATTATGTGGATAACTATAATTATAAAAATTATGAGAGGAAAATCTTGATATGGCAAGGACGATAAAAAAAGAGATCTTAGACAGAATAGCAATAATAAGATTTAATAGACCCTCTGTTTACAATGCCATAGATATGGAACTGGCAAAAGAACTGTTCGATGAACTACTTCAATCTTCCAATGATAAGGAAATCTGGGGAATTGTAATAACAGGCAGTGGAGAGGCGTTCTGTGCAGGTGGAGACCTCAAGTGGATTTCCAGGCAGGAAGGAAATTATTACAAAACATTTTATGCAATAGTAGGCCAATTTCACAGAGCCATAATAGAAATAAAAAATATGAAAAAGCCTGTTGTTGCAGCAATAAATGGGATGGCAGCAGGAGGAGGATTTTCTTTAGCTCTGGCTTGTGATTTCAGGATCATAGAATCACATGCTCAACTGATTTTGGCCTATCCCTCCAGAGGTCTTACCATAGATGGAGGCGGAACATATTTTTTACCCAGAATAGTGGGCATTGCAAAGACGTTTGAAATAATAGCACTTGACAGACCTATATCAGCACAGGAGGCATTGAATATAGGTCTTGTAACAGAAGTTGTTCAAAAAGGAGATTCTGTAAAAAGAGCTGTAGAGTTTATAAAGGGCATAATCAAAAAGGTGCCTTTGCATTCTTATGGAATATGCAAAAATCTCGTTCATGAATCATTTAGAAATCCATTAGAACTACAACTGGAAAAAGAAAGGGAGGCAATAGCTTATGCCTCCCAACAGCCAGATGGAAAGGAGGGAATTTTATCTTTTTTAGAAAAAAGATTGCCGATTTATAAAAATAGTTAACATAACTTATGATTTTCCTTTATACAGAGCTCTACTATGTCTTTTACATGGGCTTCAGCAAGCGCAATACATGTGTCAGCAGCTCCGTAATACATTCTCATTATTCCATCCTCCTCAATTATCGCCCCACATGGAAACACTACATTTGGTACGTCTCCCATCCTCTCATATTCTGCTTCCGGCCCAAATATAAAATGGGAAGTATATCCGAGCACCTTTTCTGGATGCTCTAAGTCCAAAAGCATGGCACCTATTCTATATATTCTTCCTGCAGGGGTTATCTTTACTCCATGATAAATGCAAAGCCAGCCTTCATCTGTTTTGATAGGAGGCACGCACATACCTAATTTAGATTGACCCCATCCAGGTTCTGGAGCAAGTATAACACCTGATTTTTTCCAATAAATCAGGTCATAAGAATAATTGATCCATATTGCTGGATGAGCTCCCACTACTCCTCCTGGTCTATCTAAAAGGATATATTGACCATTTATCTTTGCTGGAAACAATACAGCATCTTTGTTATCCGGAGGGCCTATAATAGCTATACGCTCAAATTCTTTAAAATCCTTTGTCTTACCTATACCAACTCTGGGTCCATATATACCAAATGCTGTGTAAGTAATGTAATAGGTTCTTTCTTGATCTATAAAAGTGATCCTGGGATCCTCTATCCCATATACCTCAAATGGATGAAAAGCAGGATCTTCAGAAGGACATACCCATGGACTCTCATCAACCTTAAACCTATACCCATCTTTTGATCTGGCTATGGTCAGATGACTATATCCTCGCAAATCCTCTACACGCAGAAGCAAGATATATTCATCTCTGAATTTACAGGCAGCAGCATTAAAGACTGTGTTGCATGGATATGGTATATCATTTCTCTGTATAATAGGATTTTCATTATAGCGGTTAAATGGGTTGAGATTTATCATAATAAAGCTACCCCTTATTTTTATGTTTGGGTGATAGTTTTGATCTGAACTACTCCTCACTGAAATGAGGAGCTTCCCGCTTCAATAAGTGCATTAGCACTCTTCACGGGCATAAGTTCGGACTGTCCCAGCCCTACCGCTCGTAAGGTGAGCAACCCATTTATGAGTTTCAGTCCTTCTCTTATCCAGTTCAAAGTTGCGTTGTAATCCCTATCGTGTTCTGTTCCACAGTTAGGACACTTCCAGTTTCTATCAGATAGTTTGAAATTTTCGTTCTTGTATCTACATACTGAGCAGAGCTTTGGTGTCTTGATTTTGTTTCCCTCTATACGAAAGTGCTGAGATATGGAAACACTGTTTGTCCTCTTCGTGCTCTTGAACTTGGGAAACTTCACAAGTCCTTTAAAGAAGTTCTTGAATGCTATATCAAGCCATTTTATAGAAATCCGTGCCAGAAAGACCATAAGCTTCAGCTATGGGATGTATGTTCTTGATTTAGTAAATAAAATAATAATATAACCAATATCAAAATGCAATTGATAAGATACAAATACAAGCTTAAGCTCAGAAGTAGGGAAAAGAGTAGAAGCCATGGAAATTTGCTGGAGCATATAGGCTTATTTATAATCTTGGGCTACTTCAAAGAGAGTTTCTATGGTGGCGGCACCTCATCTGTAATCACAAAACTACCCCTTAAAAAGAGAGAGTGTTTATACTTAGATAGATATATAATAAAATTTCTACAAAAAAACCCAAATGGGAGGGGTTATGATTAAGTGTAAACATTGTGGATCAACGCAGATAGTTAAAAACGGCTTTGTTCGCAAAAAAACAACGTTAT
>JAMOPX010000026.1 GCA_027064285.1 Desulfobacterales bacterium
TCTTATCCTTTTTCTATAGAAACTCACTTACATCTCCTTTTCCTACTCTTATTACTTCTGGCACATCATCCACCAAAGAGATGACACTGGAAGGCTCAGGATATATGATTCCTCCATCCACAATTGCGTCTAAGTACTGGCCATAAACCTCTCTGATTTCATAAGGATCATTGTATCCGGCGCTTGTACTTATAATAGGTCTTCCAAGCATTCTCACAATTCCCAGACATATCTTATTATCAGGAACCCTTATACCCACTGTTTTCCTTTTGGTGAGCATAAGCTTTGGAACAAGCCTTGTCCCTTTCAAAATAAATGTATATGGCCCAGGAAGATACCTCCTCATCACCTTATATGCATAGTTAGTTACTACAGCATAGTTGCTCAGCTCTTTAAGGCTATCACATATAAAAGAAAATGGTTTACTTAATGGCCTTTTTTTGATTTGATAGATGAGCCTGATAGCGGTTTTATTGTATAGATCACAGCCAATACCATAGAATGTATCTGTGGGATAAGCGATTATGCCACCCTTTTCTAGCACCTCTGCCACTTTTTTAAGAAGACGCTCTTGGGGATAGTCGGGGTTGATCACTATGATAGGTGCTTTTTTATTTCTGGTAGGACTTGCCATAGGAAGCTTTCTCAATGTCTGTATTTATAGAATTCCCAAAGGTCTATCTATAGTAAAGCCTTCTTCTTTCTGCCCAAGCTGTGGAACTCCTTTAAAATTTTATCATAACATACCTATTATAAGCTATTTATTCTTAAAAGGAAAATGTAGATATTGTGGAGCTTCCATATCAATACAATACCCAGCAGTGGAATTGATAACAGCACTCTTAAACGTTGCGCTCTATTTGAGGTATGGACTCTGTTTAAGGCTTTTTTTGATGATGCCATTTGCATATGCGCTCGTGGTGATAACAGTAATAGATATAAGGCACCAGATAATCCCAGATGTAATAACTATTCCGGGAATGGCTGCTGGACTGCTGATAAACCTATTTGACAATATCGGCATCTTAAGATCAAGCTTAGGACTTCTGATTGGAGGAGGTTCATTATTTCTTATATCCTGGCTCTACTTTCTTATGACTGGCAAAGAAGGAATGGGTGGCGGGGATATAAAGCTTATAGCAATGATTGGAGCATGGCTTGGGATCGGGGCAATTCTACCTGTAGTGTTGATAGCATCTTTTTCTGGAACAGTTGTAGGAATAACATATCTTAGCTTAATGAAAAAAGAGAAAGATTTTCCTATTCCATTTGGACCATTTCTTTCTTTTGGAGCAATCCTTTACATGCTTTTTGAGAGAGCAATTTCCTATATATTTCCTATGCCATGAAAAGACCTCTTGTGCCACTTTTCCTATTATGTATCAGTATAATCTGGATATTTGGTCTTTATAGGATTCCAGATCAACACGGAAAACTTTTAGAATACGCAAAGCAGGCAAAACAGGTGATAGTTAAGGGAATTGTGCTTGAACATCCACATTTAGTTAAGAATACAGAAAAATTTAGATGCAGGGTATCAGGAGAAGATGTGCTGGTGGTAATATATGGATGCAGAAGAGGTGTGCATCTTGAACCTGGCGATAAAATAAGCCTCTTTTGCAGAATTAAGGAAATAAAAAACCTAAAAAACCCTGCTTCCTTTAATTACAGAGCATATATGGGACAGATGGGCATCTTTTATAAGGCATATGTGAGTGGCCCCAGAAATGTGCATTACTTAGGAAAGGGCACTATTCCTTTTCCTTATTGTATAGAGGAAAGACTTAAGGGCCCGATAAGGAAATTCTTTAAGAAGAATCTAAATAAAACCGATTTTTCTCTTTACTCTGCACTTATACTCGGGGAAAGATGGAGTTTGAATCCAGAGATAAAGGAGATGATAAACAGCGCAGGGCTCGGACACATCCTTGCTGTATCAGGGCTTCATGTAGGGCTTGTTGCTTGGATCTCTTTTGTCTTTATAAAATGGCTTATTCTGAGATCTTATAGACTTGCTCTTATGTTTGATTCAAGAAAATTTGCAGCAACAGTTACCATAATTCCGGTGCTAAGCTACTGTCTTATATCAGGACTTAGGATTCCGACTCAAAGGGCAATGATAATGGTGCTTGTTTTTCTGTTTTCCATTCTTCTGGAAAGAGATGAAGACATAATCTCATCCCTTTGTCTTGCAGGAATCGTGATCCTTCTTATACACCCTGCATCTATCTTGAGTGCTTCGTTTCAGCTTTCATTTGTCTCGGTTGCAGGAATAATATGGCTTATGCCCTATGTAAAAAAGAACTTAGAGATCATCAACATAAAAAGATTTTCTTACTTATTTGATCTTATCTGTGTAAGCATATCCGCAGTAATTGTGCTTTTTCCACTTATACTTTACTATTTTTACAGGTTTCCTCTGCTTTCCATACCAGCAAATGTCACGACAGTTCCTTTACTTGGGCTGTGGATTCTTCCTGCTGGTCTGATCTCCATAGCAGTCCTGCCTTTTTCTTCATTCCTTGCAAACCTGTTTCTAAAGATAGGTGCTGCTGGAATACATTTGATGCTCTTTATGGTAAAGCTTTGGGCATCGATTCCTTTTTCAAGTATATGGCTTTTTAAGCCAAATTTATTAGAGATTCTTCTTTACTATGTGCTTCTCTTTTTTCTCTTTGAGATAAAAGGCAGAAAATTTAAGATAGTGGGAGTAGTTTTTATATGCACAATATTTTTGATTGATTTTGGATACTGGACTTATAGAAATAGATTTCACAATGATGTGCGGATCACCCTTCTTGATGCAGGCAGGTCATATGTAAGTCTTATAGAGCTTCCATATGGAAAAAATATCATTGTAGCATCCAGTTATCTGAGTCCTTACTTAGAAAAGATGGTGAT
Organism: Desulfobacterales bacterium; assembly: GCA_027064285.1. Taxonomy (GTDB): domain Bacteria; phylum Desulfobacterota; class DSM-4660; order Desulfatiglandales; family JALVZP01; genus JALVZP01. Next base: position 2,902 of record JAMOPX010000026.1, read on the forward strand.
TATCCCTTTTTTATGCTATTCAAGGATAAGGAAACTGAGCTATATTGTTGCTTCTGATCCATCAAAGCTGAGCATGGTAGGAAAAATCTTTTGTGCAAAAAAGGTAAAAAGTATAAAAGAAAGCATAAACGGGGCCATGATAAAGGCAGATAAAAAGGAACTCTATGTCTTATACAATGGAATCTCTGTTTTTCTTAAAAGATATAAAAAAAAACTATGCTTATAAAAGTTGCTGACAAAAGCATTGTTTATAATCCATCAGATAAAGGAGCTCTTTTGATCAGAATAAAAAACAGCGTGCAAATAAAAAGACTTTTGGAGAGAAAAGGATGATTAAAAGAAAAAAGACAAAGAGGATATATGTAGGAGATGTTCCCATTGGGGATGGCACACCAGTTGTAGTGCAGTCCATGACAAACACAGACACAAGGGATGTAGAAGCTACTTTAGAACAGATTAAGCAGTTAAAAGATGCAGGCTGTGAAATAGTAAGACTTGCAGTTCCTGATGAAGAAGCAGCAGAAAGCTTTGGAAAGATAAAGCAGAGTGTTGATATCCCCCTTATTGCAGATATCCATTTTGATCACAGACTTGCCATTATGGCAATAGAAAAGGGTGCAGATGGAATAAGGATAAATCCTGGTAATATGAAAAAAAGTGGGTTAAAAGAGGTGATAAAAGCTGCAAAGCAGGCATCAATTCCCATAAGGATAGGTGTAAATGCTGGCTCCTTAGAAAAGGAGCTTCTTGATAAGTACCACCATCCAACTGTAGAGGCACTTGTAGAAAGCGCTATAAGAAGCATCCGCTTTTTTGAAGATATGGGCTTTGATAAAATAAAGATTTCTATAAAGTCTTCAAGTGTCTTGGACACAATAAAAGCATATGAGCTTTTAAGTGAAAAGACAGACTATCCTCTGCACTTAGGAGTTACAGAGGCAGGAACCCTTATATCTGGCACAGTAAAGAGCAGTATTGCCATAGGTTATCTTCTGCTAAAAGGAATAGGAGACACCTTCAGGGTATCACTTACAAGGCCTCCTGTGGAGGAGGTAAAAGTAGCTTATGAGATACTCAGGGCAGTTGGACTCAGAAAGGTCGGGCCTGAGATTATATCCTGTCCTACATGTGGAAGATGCCAGATAGATCTTTTTTCCTTGGTAGAGGAGGTTGAAAAAGGACTTTCTGATATAAAAACTCCGATAAAAGTAGCAGTTATGGGATGTGTGGTAAATGGTCCTGGAGAAGCAAAGGAAGCAGACATTGGTATTGCAGGAGGAAAGGGAAATGGGATTTTGTTTAAAAAAGGGAAGCTTTTGAAAAAAGTGCCAGAACATCTTTTAGCACAAACCCTTATTCAGGAAGTAAAAAGAATGGAGCAGGAGATGAGAAGATGAGATACACAAAGTATTTTATTCCCACATACAAAGAAGA
>JAMOPX010000027.1 GCA_027064285.1 Desulfobacterales bacterium
ATGAACATGCTGTTAAAGAGAAGCCCAGCATCTCTGGTATGCCTGCATGGACAGATGCATCCAATATAATGGAAAAAGGCATCCCTTGTGTTGTATTTGGAGCTGGAGAGCTTTCCTGTGCCCACACCCCTTATGAATCAATCCATAAACAGGATCTATTTAAGCTCTTTCTTGTTATTGAAAAACTTATGGAATAGATGCTATAAACTACTAACAAAAATTTGGGAGCAGACATATGCAGGTCTTATGGGCGCCATGGAGGATAGAATACATACTTGGTAAAAAAGAAGAATATTGTATATTCTGTGCCGGTGAAGATAGAAGCAAAGACAAAGAAAGGCTTATCCTCTATGTGGGAGAACACAGTATAGTGCTTATGAATAAATTTCCTTATAATAATGGTCACTTACTTGTAGCACCAAAAAGACATATTGCTGAATTAGCCCACATGAACGATGAAGAAGCAAAAGAAGTATTTGATATGTTAAAGTATTCTGTAAATGTTTTAAAAAAGGTTATGAAACCAGATGGATTTAATGTGGGTTTGAACTTAGGAAAAGTAGCTGGCGCAGGCATAGAACAGCATCTGCATTTTCACATAGTTCCCAGATGGAATGGAGATACAAACTTTATGACAGTACTTGGAGAAGTAAGAGTGATACCAGAGCATATAAAACAGACCTATGAAAAGCTGCTTCCATATTTCCAGAACAAAACAAAAGGAGGGGAAAATGAATATATTTAAATGGATGTGCACCATCTTCTTAGGTCTTTTTGTGCTTATTGTTATTGTTCAAAATTACAGTTCATTTTCACAAACAGTCACTTTTAAAATAAATCTTTTATTTTTTAAATGGGAAAGCCCGCCCGTAAGCCTTTATTTGGTTTCCTGTATCACCTTTTGTTTTGGTGTTGTTTTAACTGGTTTTTACAGCATATTTGAAAGATTCAGGCTCAGAAGAGAAATAAAAAGGCTAAAAAAAGAGCTTTCAGAAAAAGAAAAAGAACTCGTCTCTCTTAGAAATTTACCCGTAAGTGAAGAAGAAGTAGGAGGCTCTGATAAAGGTGAAAAGAGTTCAGAAGAGCCTATAACAACAAACTAATAATATGCCTATTTTTGTTATTATAGGCCTTGCATTATTTAGTCTCTTAGGCGGTTGGGTGTTTTTTAGAAAAAAGAAAAAAGCGCCTCTTAGCAGTGAAGAGGCGCTTTTTAAAGGGATTAGATATCTTATTACAAACGAGCCTGATCGTGCAATAGAGGAATTTATAAGATCTGTTAAACTCAATTCAGATACTGTTGAAACTTATATCACCTTGGCGGATCTCTATCGTTCAAAAGGGGAGATAGATAGAGCTATCCGCATAAGGCAGAATGTTATTCTTAGGCCAAACTTAGATAAAGATACTAAGCTTATGGCATTATTAGACTTAGGGCTTGATTACAGAAAAGGAGGATTTTTGGATAGGGCTTTAAGTATATTTAATGAGGTGCTTCAAGAAGATCCTAAGAATGTAAAAGCACTTAAAGAAATGGAAAGGATATATGAAGATTTAAAGGATTGGGACAAGGCATATGAGATAAGAAAAAAGATAGAACGTTTAGAAAAAGGAGATCACAAAAATATCCTCGCTCACTATCTTGTAGAAATGGCGAAACAGGAGGAAGAAAAAGGAGATAAAAAAAATGCAATTTCTCTTTTAAACAAGGCTATATCTACTGATCCTACATGTGCTGATGCATATCTCCACTTAGGAGATATATACATGAGTATGGGGAAACAGAAAGAGGCAATCTCATCTTGGAAAAAGGTTCTATATAATTCTCCTGGCTTTATATTTCTGGCATATAAAAGAGTTGAGAATTCACTTCACAAAATAAAAGATACGCAATTAGTAGAAGATTTTCTGTTAGAATGCATAAAAAGAAGAAAAGATTTCTTTATATGCACCGCATATGCCAAGTTTTTATATGCAAAAGGTGATGTGAAGAATGCTCTTGTTCAGATAAACAGAGCAATTGAGATGGCCCCATCATTTTGGGAAGCCAGAAGGTTTAAAGGAAAGATGCTCTTAGAGCAAGGTATGAAAGATGAGGCATTAAAAGAGCTTTCAGATATAGTAGAAAATATATCCACTCCATATCTTAGATTTCAATGCAGGATATGTGGATTTGAATCTGAGCAGCTTCAGTGGCAATGTCCACAGTGTAGAAGATGGGATACAATCTATATAAAAAAGCCTTCTATAGACAAGGAGTAGGATAATGAGTGAACTTACTCCAATGCTGAAGCAATATAAAGAGATAAAGTCCCAGTATAAAGATTGTATTCTTTTTTTTAGATTAGGTGACTTTTATGAGATGTTCTTTGAAGATGCAAAGACCGCTTCTAAGATACTTGGAATAGCCCTTACCTCAAGAGGAAGTTATAATGGGAAAAAAGTGCCCATGTGTGGTGTTCCATTTCACTCAATAAACTCATACATAGGAAAATTAATAGCTTGTGGATTCAAGGTAGCAATATGTGAACAGGTAGAAGATCCTAAGAAGAGCAAAGGAATAGTCAAAAGAGAAGTAATAAGGGTTATCACTCCAGGCTCTGTGATAGATGAAACCGAGATAGATGAAAAAAGCAATCTTTATATAGCAGCATTAAAAAGTGATAAAAAAGACAAAAGATTTGGGCTTTCATTCTTGGATCTTTCCACAGGTGAATTCAGATTTACAGAACTGAACAGAAATGAGCTTATAAGTGAAATCAACCGAATCTGTCCAGCAGAGCTTTTGCTTTTAGCAGATGATCCTTTGGGAAAAGAATCTTTTTTGGAAGAGCTTAGAACAGAACAAATAGACGAAAATATAGATCTAGAAAAGGCATCTTTCCTTTTAAAGAGACAATTTAATGTTTACTCCTTAGATGGATTTGGATGCCATGAAATGCCTCTTGGAACTGTTGCAGCTGGAATGATCATACATTATTTGAAAGAGACCCAAAAAAGATTTCCTTCTCATATAAAAGAGATAAAGGCTTACAGAGTTGGAGATTACATGTTTTTGGATGAGTCAACATGTAGGCACTTGGAGTTGATAAAAAATATAAGAAATGAATCAAAAGATTCTCTTTTTCACATATTGGACAAAACATTAACTCCTATGGGAAGCAGGATTCTTAAAAAATGGATAATATATCCGCTGATAAATGTAAAAAAGATAAATGAAAGGCTGACTGCTGTCTCAGAACTAAGAAATGAACCTATTCTAAGAAAAAGGCTAAGAGATGTCTTAAAAGAGATTCACGATATAGAGAGACTCAATGGAAAGATCTGCTTAGGAAGGGCAACTCCAAAGGATCTTTTGGCATTAAAGGAATCAATAAAGCATCTTCCTTTGATAAAGGAGCTAACTCAGGCTTTTAGTAACAATCTCATTTCAGAGCTTTCTTATGAACTGGACTCTCTTTCTGACATAGCAGATCTAATAGAGAGTGCTATAAAAGAGGATGCTCCAGCAAGTTTAAAAGACGGAGGAGTGATAAAAGAAGGATTTAATAATGAATTGGATGAACTTATAAGAATAAGCAGAGATGGTAAGGACTGGATAGCAGAATTTGCCGTGAGAGAGCAAAAACGAACAGGAATAAGCAATCTAAAAATAGGATACAACAAAGTGTTTGGATATTACATAGAGGTATCAAAGTCGAACCTACGGCTTATCCCTTCTGATTATATAAGAAAACAGACTCTGGTTAATGCAGAAAGATTTATAACTCCACAGTTAAAAGAGATGGAAGAGAAAGTGCTAAAAGCAGAGGAGATGAGAATAGAACTTGAGCAGAAGTTGTTTCAAGAAATCATAGAAAAGATAACAGAACAGGCTACCAGAATAAGAAAATCAGCAGAGATAGTTGGTATAATAGATACCTTATGCGCACTTGCTCAGGTTGCAGAAGAGAACAATTATGTGCTTCCCGAAGTAACTGAAGAAGATGAGATAGATATTCGGGACGGAAGGCATCCTGTAGTAGAAAAGACCATAAAGGATGAAGAATTTGTGCCAAATGATATCAGAGTGAATCTAAAAGATCAGCAGGTGCTTATTATAACTGGCCCTAATATGGCAGGAAAATCTACTATACTGCGCCAGACAGCTCTTATAGTGCTTATGGCACAGATAGGGAGTTTTGTACCTGCTTCTAAGGCAAAGATAGGACTTGTAGACAGAATCTTTACCAGAATAGGAGCAAGTGATGATATCTCTAAGGGGCAAAGCACATTTATGGTAGAGATGAACGAAACAGCAAAC
>JAMOPX010000028.1 GCA_027064285.1 Desulfobacterales bacterium
TCAGAAATAGAAACAGTGCTTCAAAGCCATCCAGCAGTATTACTTGCGTGCGTGGTGGGGATTCCTGACAAAAATGTAGGAGAAAAGATAAAGGCATTTGTGGTCTTGAGAAATGATGTAAAAGGAGTAAATGCTTATGAGCTTATCAGGTGGTGTAAAGAAAGACTTACATACTATAAGGTTCCACATATCATAGAGTTCAGAGATATGCTTCCAAAGTCAAAAGTAGGGAAGATATTGAGGAGAGAACTAAGAGAATGGGAAAGAAAAGTTCACAGAAATTGACAAAACATGTAGAACAACATATGTTATAGCTACTAATGCCATGAAGGCAAATCCAGCCATGAAGGCTAAGATGTATGCGGTTGTGCAAAGGTGTTGGATAGTGTATTTCAAGAAGGCAATTCTTTTATACACAAAGCTGATCCAAGGATTAAGCTCATCTCAGGTCTAATAATTGCCTTTTCAGTAGCTTTATTAAAAAGCATTCAGGCCTCTGCATTAGGATTTTTTTTAGCTTTTTTATTTATCTTGGTGTTTTCTCTTCCACTAGGGAACGTAGCTAAAACCCTTTTATTCGCAAACATATTTATAGCTTTTTTATGGTTATTTTTGCCTTTTTCTTTGGAGGGAAAAACCCTGTTTCATGTATGGAGGCTTAAGCTCACGATTGAAGGAATAAGATTTGCTTTTTTGATTACCTTAAAGTGCAATGCAATACTGATGATAATAATAACTTTTATAGCCACCATACCAATGCCTACGGTCGGATATGCGCTTAGTAGTTTGGGATTTTCAGAAAGGCTTACTCTTATACTCCTTATGAGCTACAGATATATAGATGTGATATTTGAGGAATACAAAAGATTAGCTCAGTCTTTAAAGGTAAGATGTTTTAAACCAGGCACAAATCTGCACACTTACAGAACCTATGCATATCTCATCGCTATGGTTTTTGCAAGGAGTTATGAAAGAGGGATAAGAGTGTATCAGGCTATGCTCCTTAGAGGATTTAACGGTAAATTCTATAGTCTGAGAAGGTTTAAGCTAAAAAATTCAGATATACTATTGTTCATTGGAATATTGCTCTCTGGTGCTTGCTTAATAATGCTGGATAGAGGAATGTTTATATGAAAAGCATCTTATCACTGCAATCCATCTCATTCTCATACAATGGTGCCACCAAACCCATACTTGAAGATGTGAACTTTGAATTAAAAGAAGGAGAAAAAATAGGGCTTGTAGGGCCAAATGGATGCGGTAAAACCACATTTCTGCACATATGCGTGGGTTTGCTGAAGCCAGTCAGTGGAAAACTTCTCTCTTATGGAAGACCAGTAGTTTCTGAAAAAGACTTGCTGGAGCTGAGGAAGAATGTAGGATTTGTGTTTCAAAATCCAGATGATCAACTATTTTCACCAACAGTGCTGGAAGATGTAGCATTTGGCCCATTGAATCTTGGACTAAATAGAGACCAGGCAGAGAAGCAGGCAAAAGAGGCATTAGAACTGGTAGGGCTAAAAGGCTTTGAAGACAGGATTACTCATAAACTCTCAGGCGGAGAAAAAAGACTCGTCTCTATCGCTACTATTCTTGCCATGAAGCCAAAAGCAATGCTTTTGGATGAGCCTAGCACAGGTCTTGATCCAGAAACTAGGCAGAGGATAATAGAGCTACTAAACAGGCTAAATATTGCACTTGTCATAGTATCTCATGATTGGGATTTTGTGGCAAAAATAGCTTCTCATTTTTTTACCATAGAAAATCAAAGACTTATAAAAATAGAAAAAGCTGTGCTTCATCAGCATATGCATTACCATCCTGCAGGTAATATACCCCATGAGCACCTATGATTACTGGGAAATAGTCCGCAGATGATATAACTCCATCATCACCTTTCTCATTACAAGAGACACATTTCTATTTTTAGAAATAGCCTGCTCAGCACTGTGTATATGATTCATAACAACTACAAGCTCATCCAAGATATATCTATTTGCCAGCTTTTCTACCATATGCGAAAGGTCCCTGTTTATCAGAAGCTCCTTATCTTCTGTTTCCTTCATCACTATCAAATCTCTTATCCAGCCTCGCCATACTATCAATATATCAAGCAATTCGTCTTTATTTTTCAAAATCTCTTCTAAAAGTGACAAAAGCTCTTTTTTGCTAAAAGTAGGAAGTTTTATAAAAAGTGTTATCCAATCTTCTCTTTTTTTCAAAAAGTCCTTTTCCATAAGCTCCAATGCCTTACTTAGGCTTCCCTCACATATCCTGGATATTACCTCTGCTATATCCCTATCCAATCCTTTATTTTTAACCAACCAATCTGCTATCTTTTCTGCTGGTATAGGATAAAACCTTATAATCTGGCATCTGGAAACAATGGTAGGAAGTAGATTTAATGGTTCTACAACATTTAATATAAATATGTTTTTTGGAGGCGGTTCCTCTAAAATTCTTAAAAAGGCATTGGACGCCTCTTCAGTCATTTCCTCTGCATGGTCAATAACAATAACCCTGAATTTGGATATAGGAGCAAAGCCAAGTTTTGCATAAATGTTTCTTATATGATCTATTGAGATCTTTGAAGGCCTATATTTGTCCTTTTTAGGCGCTATGATATTGAAATCAGGAAAATTTCCATCTATGATCTGCTTGCATGTTCTGCATGAACCACATCCTCCATCAGACAGAGGAGCTGAACAGTTTAACAGCATTGCCAAAGCCTTTGCCAAACTCTTTTTGCCAGTGCCTGCTGTGCCAGAAAAGATGAATGCATGTGGAAGTCTGCCTATACTCGCAGCCCTTAGCAAGATACGCTTGGCATATTCTTGGCCAACAATGTCTGAAAATTTCATATTGATGAATATATCTCAGCCATACAAATAAATAAATACAAAAAATATTTCCATGGCAGCGATACCAATACCGATTTAAAATCATCCTAACTGACCTTACGTAAAAGCAGTATAGGGGTAAGATCGGAAATAGAATAAAAAGTCAGCAGCTCTTATCAAGAAAATTGTGTCTAAACCAGCAATTCTCGGTGAAAAATAAATCACTTTTATTGCTTTTATTCTTTTAAAACAATTACTTACTTTATTTTATAAAAAAATAATTGTATTTTTGTGGATTGCCTTGTAAATATTACCTTTATAAATTTCTTCTAGTTAATTGTAAATTATAAATGGATTGCTATGTCCAAAATGGATGTAAGTGCATATTTTGACGTATACTTAGAGCAAATTTTCTTATAATTTTTATAGTTATCCGCATAATTGAGGATAACTATACTTGAAAACTTTAAAAGTGAACAGGAGGTTTATTATGAGTACAATTTTGCCTTACGGTGGAAAGCTAACAAATCTCTTAGTAAATGAACAAAGGGCAAAGGAGATCAAAAAAATGGCTACTGACTTGCCAGATCTTGTTTTGAATGAAAGGCAATTATGTGATCTTGAACTTCTTGCATCAGGTGGCTTTTCGCCTCTCCACTCCTTTATGAACAGAGATGACTATGAATCTGTATTGAATAATATGAGACTTAAGGACGGAACACTGTGGCCCCTGCCTATATGTTTAGACATATCTGAAAAAGATCTAAAGAAAATAAAACCTGGAAAATCCATAGGACTAAGGGATGAGGAAGGATTTCTTCTTGCAGTAATGCAAATAGAAGATCTATGGCCAATAGACAAAGAAAAAGAGGCGCTTCAAGTGTTTGGGACTTTGGATAAACAGCATCCAGGAGTGGAATATGTATTAGAAAAAGCAGGAGATTATTACATCACAGGAAGATTAGAGGTTATAAGCCTTCCTCTTCATTTTGACTTTAAACAGCTCAGACTTACACCTCAGGAAGTAAGAAACAACACTAAGAGGCTTGGCTGGAAAAGAATCGTTGGATTCCAAACAGAAAATCCCATTCATAAAGCCCAGTATGAAATGACCATTAAGGCAATGCATCAAACAAAGGCAAATCTTCTGCTTTTACCTATTGCTGGAATTGCAAAGCCCGGCGACTTCGATCATTACACAAGAGTTAGATGCTATAAAAAGATTTCCCATTATTATCCTCTAAACTCTTTCATGATAAATCTGCTTCCTTTAGCAATGAGAATGGCGGGGCCGAGAGAAGCGATTTTACATGCAATAATAGCCAGAAATTACGGCTGCACCCATTTTATAGTTGGGCATAGCCATGCAAGTCCTGGATATGATAGTAAAGGAAATCTTTTTTATGAACCAGACAAAGCCCGAAAAGTGGCGAATAATTATGAAGGAGAACTGGGTATTTCTATTATCCAGTTTGAAGAAATGGTTTATCTACCAGAAGAAGCGGAATACAAGCCAAAAAATGAAGTGCCAAAGGGTGTAAAGGTCTTGTCTATGTCTGGATCAGAGATAAGACAGAGAATAAAAAAAGGGAAAAAGGTTCCTGAATGGGCTACATTTCCAGAGGTAATAGAAGAGCTACAGAGAAGCTTTCCCCCTCCTAAGAAACAAGGCTTCACCATCTTTATGACAGGACTGTCCGGAGCTGGAAAATCTACTATTGCAAAGGTCTTATATGCAAGATTCATGGAATCAGGTGAAAGACCAGTAACACTTTTGGATGGGGATATTGTAAGACGACATCTTTCAAATGAACTGGGTTTTTCAAAAGAACACAGGGATATAAACATCAGAAGAATAGGCTTTGTAGCCAGTGAAATAACCAAAAACAGAGGAATCGCCATATGTGCACCAATTGCTCCTTATGCCTCTACAAGGGCAGAGGTGAGAAAGATGATCGAACAATATGGAGGTTTTATAGAGGTATATGTGGCAACTCCCTTAGAGGTGTGTGAAAAAAGAGATAGAAAAGGAATGTATGCAAAAGCAAAGGCAGGGATTATTAAAGGATTTACAGGTATAGATGATCCTTATGAACCACCTGAGTCTCCTGAGGTAAAGATAGACACTACTAATCTTACCCCTGAAGAGGCAGCTCAGGAGATTATCCTTTTCCTTGAAAAGGAAGGATATGTATAAAAGAGGAGGTAGGCATGCAGGATTTATCAGAAAAAATAAAAGAGGAAAGAGATATTTTTAAAGATGCATTAGAAAAAGGAGCTTGCGGAGTTGCCATACTGAATAAAGACAAAAAAATAATATACTTAAATCCTGTTATACTGAACATGTGGGGTTATGATATTGAAGAAAGGGAAAAATTAAAAGATTTCAGGATATTTTCTTCTGATAAAGATTCTATTTCCCGGCTTATAGATGAGGTGCTTAAAAATCCTAAGGAACTAAGTCAAGAGCTTGTAGGAATAAAGAGAAATGGGGAAGAATTCTGGATAAGGGTGTCTTTAAGCCCTTTATTTCTGGATGATCAGCTGGGCTATATAATTCTATTTGCAGAAGACATTGCAGAAGAAAAAAGAAAACAAAAAGAGCTTGAAAGATATGTGGACCATCTTCTTACATTCAATGCAAAGCTCTCAAAAGATGGTAAGGTCCTTATGGTCAATAGAACAGCAATAGAAGCGGCAGGAGTAGACTGTTCTGATTTGATAGACAAATATTTTTGGGATACCTACTGGTGGTCATATGACAAAAATGTCCAGGAAAGACTTAAAAAGATGATCCGCAGAGCTGCTCGGGGAGAGCAGATTTTTTACAGTGAAAAAGTAAGGGTAAAGGATGGATTTATCTTTATTCAATTTAGCCTTAGACCAGTGATAAATAAGAAGGGAGAAGTAGAGTACTTAGTTGCAGAAGGCCAAAATATTACAAAATTAAAAGAGATCCAAGATGAACTTCAAAAGACCTATGATCTTATAAATGCCATGCAAAGTCTTGCCAGCATGTTGGATAAACATGGCAGGATAGAATTTGTCAACAATGTGGCATTCAGAATGGGATTCCATGCAGATGAGATAATAGGAAAATACTTTTGGGAGGTAGATTGGATAAGTAAAGATGATAAAGATAAAGTAAAGGACGCTATAGAAAAGGCTTCAAAAGGTAAAGCCATAAGGATAGAGGTAGAAGCATTTTCTAAAAAGAAAAAACCCTTTCCAGCTATCTTAGTTTTTACACCTGTAAAGGATAAAAGGTCTGATGTAAGAGGTATTATATGTGAAGGCATGTCTATAAAAGAGCTAAAAAAAAGAGAAGAAGAGTTAGCAAAATATCTTCATCTTTTAAATTCCATGAGTAATTTTGCAGGGATATTTGATTTGGAAGGCAGGCTCATTTTTATAAATGATGTGACCTTAGGAATCACAGGTTTTTCAAAAGACGAAGTTATAGGAATTCCTGTATGGGAATTAGGCTGGTTTGCACCTGATGAAGAAAGTAGAGCAATTATAAAAGATGCTGCTTATCTTGCTTTGCAAGGTAAGTGGCTTCAATTTGAGGTAACTGCTTATACAAAAGATAATAATCCATTTCCTGTTTTAACAAATACCGCCCCCCTTTTAAATCCTAATAAAGAAATAATAGGAGGCGTTTTAGAAGGAAAACCCATCTCTGACATAAAAGAACTGCAAGAAGACCTGAAAAGAGAGATGGCAAAATTTAAAGGCATGATAGCAGGTATGGAAGAAGGAATTGTCTTTGCTGATAAAAGCCACAAAATTACAGAGATAAATGAGTTTATGCTCAAGGTACTAAATAAAAAAGGAGTGGAAGTTATAGGAAAACATTTAGAAGAGCTTCATCCCCCTAACATCTATGACAATATAAGAGAGATACTGTTTAAGTTCAGGACAAAACCTGAATCCTCTCCCATAATAATAAACAGGAAAATCCATGATAAACATGTTATAATAAGAATCCAGCCCATATATAGAGAAGGCAAATATGAAGGTGTGGTAAAGAATGTGGTGGATGTAACAGAGCTGGTAGTGGCAAGGGAAAAGGCAGAGGAGGCAAGTCAAGCAAAAAGTAATTTTCTTGCCAGTATGAGTCATGAGATACGAACTCCCATGAATGCTATCATAGGAGCAGCTGAATTGTTGGAACAAACCCAACTCACATTTGAACAAAGAGACTACGTAAATATGTTAAAGCTCTCAGCTCAAAACCTACTGGATATAATAAATGATATACTTGATCTCTCAAAAATAGAGGCAGGAAAAATAGAGCTGGAAAAGACTGAATTTAATCTACCAGAACTTGTGGAAAACACATGTATCTCTCTGTCAGCCAAAGCTCATGAAAAAGGGATTGAGCTGTTTTGCAGGATTTCACCTGAAGTGCCGGAGATCGTAATTGGAGACCCTATAAGACTTAAACAAGTTCTGGTAAATCTAATCGGAAATGCTATAAAGTTTACAGAAAATGGTCATATCATAGTTGAAGTAAAAAAATTGGATGAAAAGGACAAAAAGGTCCTTCTCCATTTTAGCATTTCAGACACAGGAATAGGCATTCCAGAAGATAAGATTGATAAGATATTTGAAAATTTTACACAAGCAGACTCCTCTACCACCAGGAAATATGGAGGAACAGGATTAGGCCTAAGTATATGCAAACACATTGTAGAGATGATGGGTGGAAAGATATGGGTAGAAAGCAAGTTGGGAGTTGGTAGCACCTTTTATTTCACAGTCTATCTGGACAAAGTATGGGAAAAAAAAGTATGGGAAAAAGAAGAGGTAGAGAAAAAATCTTTAAAATTAAAAGGCTTGAGAGCTTTGATAGTAGATGATAATTCCACAAATCGGTTTATACTCTATGAGATCTTAGAATCTTGGGAAATAGAGTCAGACAGTTCAGGTGATTCTTTTGAGGCATTAAGAAAAATACATGAATCCATAGAAAGGAAAAAATTATATGATATATTGCTTTTGGATGTTGAAATGCCGGAGATAAACGGGATCGAACTTGCGCAGAGGATAAGAGAGATTGAAGAATACAAAAAAGTGCCTATTATTATGTTAAGTTCTTCAACAAACAGGGAGCTTAGAAAAAAAGCAGAAGAAATAGGAATATCCCACTATTTAATTAAGCCTGTAAGCAGATCAAGACTGTTTAATGCTATTATAGAAAACCTTTTAAAAGAAAAGGTTATAAAGATATCTGAGTCTAAGAAGGTAAAAAAGATAAAGAAAAGACTTCGTATTCTTTTGGCAGAAGATAATCCCGTAAACCAGAAGGTTGCAAAAACTATATTAGAAAAACATGGATTTCAGGTGATTATTGCAAATAACGGCAAAGAAGCAGTGGAGCTTTTAACAAAAGAAAGCTTTGATCTTGTGCTTATGGATGTACAGATGCCTGAAATGGATGGTCTTGAAGCCACAAGGAAGATAAGAGAACTGGGGATAAAAACACCTATTGTGGCACTGACCGCAAATGCATTTGAAGAAGACAGGAAAAGATGTTTTGAAGCAGGAATGGATGAATATTTATCAAAACCCATAAAGATTGAAGAATTATTAAATATAATATCTAATTTCTTTGAAACTGAAACAGAACAAAAGGAAGAGCATGTTCAAACACAGAATAAAAAGGTAATTCAAATTGATATGAAAAGGGCGATGGATGCTGTGGGAGGAGACAAAGAACTTTTGAATGAGCTATTGAATATGTTCTACGAAGATTCAAAAGCTAAGGTAAAGGAGATAGAAGAAGCCATAAAAAATAAGGATTATGAAAGACTGAGAGAGCTTGCCCATTCAGTTAAAGGTGCATCTGCAAATATAGGACTTACAGATATATATGAGATATGCTTAGAGCTTGAGAATATGGCAAAGAAAAAGGATCTATCTGGATCAGATAAGCTATACTCAAAATTAAAAGAAAATATAGAAGCACTCGGGGGAATGCTTAAATGATCGGCAAACTTTTGAAAAGGATTTTTGGCAGCAAGAATGAAAGAGAAATCAGATCTATGATCCCTATAGTGGATCGTATAAACCAGTTAGAGCTGGAGATGAAAAAACTCTCTGATGACCAGCTTCGTGCAAAAACTGCTGAATTCAAACAAAGGCTTGAAAATGGAGAATCCTTAGATGAACTTCTTCCCGAGGCATTTGCAGTTGTAAGAGAAACTTCGGTTAGGATCTTAGGACTTAGACCATTTGATGTTCAATTAATAGGCGGAATTGTTCTTCACAAAGGTAAGATAGCTGAGATGAAAACAGGTGAAGGAAAAACCCTTGTTGCTACTATGCCTCTCTATTTAAATGCCCTTACAGGGAAAGGTGTTCATTTGGTTACAGTAAACGATTATCTTGCTAAAAGAGATGCTGAATGGATGGGATCTATATATAGATTCTTAGGTATGTCTGTTGGGGTGGTAGTCCATGGAATGGATGATATTGAGCGAAAAAAGGCTTATGATTGTGATATTACTTACGGGACAAACAATGAATTTGGTTTTGATTACCTAAGGGACAACATGAAATACAGCTTGGATGAGATGGTTCAAAGAGGTTTTTACTATGCCATAGTGGATGAAGTGGACAGCATCCTTATAGATGAAGCCAGAACTCCACTCATAATAAGCGGACCTGTAGAACATAAGGTAGATAAGATATATATGGAAGCAAAACCTCTTGTCCTCACCCTCAGAAAAAAACAGGCTGGGATAATAAGAAAGCTCCTGAAAGAGGTAAGAGAAAGAATCGGCAAAGGAGATATAGATGAAGAAACAATAAAGATGCTTATTCAGATAAAAAGAGGAGATCCAAAGAATCCTGTTTTTTTGAATATACTGGCAGATCATCCTGGTCTAAAAAAAGAGATGTCTAAGCTTGAAGGATTGCTAGATATTCAAAAACTTCTTCCTGAACTGGACAAAGAACTTTATTGCGTAATAGATGAGCAGAGCAGTAGTGTTGATCTTACAGACAAAGGGATAAAGCTGTTGAGCAGTAGCGGATTAGGTGATTTTGTCATTCCTGATATAGACGAAGAAGCACGCAAGATTCAAGATGATCCAGAACTGAGTGAACATAAAAAGATGGAGAAATTAAGAGAGCTTGAAGAAAGATATGTAAGGGCCTCGGAACTTTTGCATGCAGTCCAGCAGCTTATAAGAGCTTACTGGCTCTTTGAAAAAGATGTTCATTATGTAGTAAAGGATGGTCAAGTAATCATTGTGGATGAATTTACTGGAAGGATGATGCCTGGCAGAAGATGGAGCGATGGATTACATCAGGCAGTAGAGGCAAAGGAAGGGGTGAAAGTGGCTGAAGAAAATCAGACATTGGCCACTATCACATTTCAAAACTTTTTCAGAATGTATGAAAAGCTTGCCGGAATGACAGGAACAGCAGATACAGAGGCAGCAGAATTTAAGAGTATATATAACTTAGATGTAGTGGTTATTCCCACACATAGAAAGATGATAAGGATTGATTATCCAGATGTGATTTACAAGACAGAAAAAGAAAAGTTTAGGGCAGTGGTTCAGGAAATAAAGGAACTTTATGAAAAAGGAAGACCAGTGCTTGTAGGCACTGTATCCATAGAAAAATCAGAAATGTTAAGCAGGATGCTTAAGAGAGCAGGTATTCCTCATTCTGTACTAAATGCAAAGCATCATGAAAAGGAAGCAGAAATAATAGCAAAGGCAGGCCAAAAAAAGACTGTTACTATATCAACTAATATGGCTGGAAGAGGTACAGATATAGTCTTGGGAGAAGGTGTAACAGAGCTTGGAGGTCTTCATGTAATAGGCACTGAAAGACACGAAAGCCGAAGAATAGATAACCAGCTTAGAGGTAGATCAGGAAGACAGGGAGATCCTGGTTCATCTCGTTTTTATCTTTCATTAGAAGACGATCTTTTAAGGATATTTGGCTCAGAAAGGATTGCCGGAGTTATGGACAGGTTAGGAATAGAAGAAGGGGAACCAATTGAGCATAATCTGATAACAAGAGCTATAGAAAATGCTCAAAAAAGAGTAGAGGCATATAATTTCAGTATAAGAAAGCAGCTCTTAGAATATGATGATGTAATGAATAAACATAGAGAAATCATATATGGCCTGAGAAGGCAAATACTGGAAGGAAGGGATATAGACAATCTTATAACAGACATGATAGAAGACAAGGTAGAAAGCATAGTAGAAAGATACACAGATCCCAAAAAGAGACCAGATCAGTGGGATATAAAAGGACTTGAAAGAGATTTCTTAAGGATATTTGCTTTTAGACCAAAAATAGAACCAGAAGATATAGGAGAAGAAAGATTTAACCAGTTAACAGTAGAGGAAGCAAAAGAGATTCTTATTTCTCAGATAAAGGAAAGATATCAAGATAAAAAGAAGCTATTTGGTGAAGAAAGTCTAAGCGAAATCTCCAAGCTTGTTCTGTTAAACATGATTGACAAAAACTGGATAGATCACCTCCAAGACATGGATTTTTTAAAAGAGAGCATAGGCCTAAGAGGTTATGGTCAGATGGATCCTTTAAGGGAATATCAAAAAGAAGGATTTGCTATGTTCGAGGCACTTCTGGATAGGATAAAAGAGGAAACTTTGAATATAGTCTTTTCTTTAAGATTAATGAAAGGATCTGAAGAGGTTCCAAAGAAGGAAAGAAAGGTTCTATATCTAAGACACGGAGAAGAGTCTTCTCGCAAACCAATAAAAAAGAAAAAAAAGATTGGAAGAAATGATCCGTGTCCATGTGGAAGCGGGAAAAAATATAAAAAATGTTGTGGCAGAGGGATTGTATAATGGATCTAAGGATAAAAGGATTTTTGGCTGCAGGCATACATGCTGGTATAAAGGAACAAGGTAAGCTTGATTTGGGACTTATTTATTCTGAAAAAGAGGCCTCGGTTGCTGCCGTGTTTACCAAAAACAAGGTAAAAGCAGCTCCAATAACTGTATCTCAGGCTCATCTTGCTATGAATCAAGGAAAAGCAAAGGTAATCATAGCAAACTCAGGAAATGCAAATGCATGCACAGGAAATAAAGGCATAGAAGATGCCATTAGGACTGCTCAGTTAGTAGCAGAACAGGTAGATATTGAAAGAAAAGAGGTGCTTATTGCATCTACAGGTGTTATTGGAAAAAAGCTTGATATGGATCTGATCTCTAAGGCAATACCAGAAGTAGTGAAAAGTCTTTCACCTACTGGTCTTAGGAAATTTGCAGAAGCTATTATGACTACAGACACATTTCCAAAAGTGAGCGTTTTTGAAGGGAATGGTTATAAGATTGTTGGAATTGCCAAAGGTGCAGGAATGATAATGCCTGATATGGCTACCATGCTCTCTTTTATACTTACAGATGTTCAAATAGATCCAGAATCACTTCAAAATTCACTTCTGAGAACAGTAGAAAAGACATTTAACAGGATCACAGTGGATGGACAAACCAGCACAAATGACACCGTGATAATCATGGCAAATGGCACATCAGGCCCTGCTGAAATAAACTCCTTTAGAGAAGGATTATTTAAGGTTTGTTCTGAACTCTCTAAGATGATAGTAAAAGATGGTGAAGGGGCCAGTAAGGTTGTGGATATAATTATCAAAGGGGCCAAAAGCCCTTCAGATGCGATAATCGGCGCAAGAGCAGTAGCTAATTCAAGCTTGGTAAAAACTGCTATATATGGAGAGGATCCCAATTGGGGAAGAATAATGTCTGCACTTGGAAGCGCAGGAATAGAAATTGATCCAGAATATGTGGACATATGGATTGAGGATGTCCAGATTGTATCGGCTGGACAAGGAACAGGAGAAGAAAAGGAAAAAATGGCATCAGAAAGGATGAAAAAAGATGAATTCAGCATAATAATTGACCTAAAAAAAGGACCTTATCAAGATCACATGCTTACCTGTGATCTTACCCACGAATATATAAGCATAAATGCTGAATACAGAACCTAAAGGAGGGCTTTATGTGGGCGGTTATTATGGCAGGTGGATCTGGAACTCGTTTCTGGCCTCTAAGCAGAAGACTTAAACCCAAGCAATTTTTGGATATAACCGGAAATGAGCCAATGATAGTAGAAACCTATAAAAGGATTTCTGATCTGATAAAAGATGAGCATATATGCATTATCTTAGGTAAGGAACATCTTGAAGAAGCAAAGAAATTATTTGAAGGAAAAGCTGTTCAGATAATAGCTGAGCCTTTTGGAAGAAATACTGCTCCATGTATTGCACTTGGAGCCCTTTATGCAATGCACAAAGGAGTAAATGAACCTATAAGTTTTTTGCCTGCTGATCACTATATAGCTAATAAAAACGCATTTTTGGAATCTTTGAAAATAGCAGAAAAAGTAGCCACCTCCGGTGGAATTGTTACCTTGGGTATTGTGCCTGTTAGACCTGAGACAGGATATGGATACATAAGAAGGGATAAAAATTTAACAAAGGTAGATGGAAAAGAGGTGTATAAGGTTAGAGAATTTGTAGAAAAACCAGACTTAGAAACCGCACAGAAATACCTACAAAGTGGAGAATACTACTGGAATGCAGGAATATTTGTGGCAACTTCTGAAACAATAATAAAAGAAACAAAAAAATGTCTGCCAGAACTATATGAAGCACTTATTAATCTGAAAGATAAATTTGAAGAAAAAGATTTTGAGCATGTATTGAGAAAGGCTTATGAAAAGGCTCCAAACATTTCATTTGATTATGGAATAATGGAAAAAACAGATGCTGACGTTTATGTGATTCCTACAGAATGTGGCTGGAGTGATGTAGGTTCATGGTCTTCTATATATGAACTTAAAAGAAAAGATTGGGATAGAGAAAATAATCTCGTAGAGGGAGAGGCTCTTCTTATAGACTGCAAAGGAAATTTTATAAGTGGAAAAGGAAGCCGTCTTATTGCTTGCTTGGGAATAAAAGACATATTGGTAGTAGATACACCAGATGCCATTCTTGTGGCAGATCTAAAAAGGGCTCAAGATGTAAGGAAAGTGGTGGAGAGACTCAAAGAAGAAAAAAAGGAAAAATATCTTTAGGAGGAATGAGATGCTAAAAGATCACATATTCAGAGAATATGACATAAGAGGGACCTATCCTGATGAGCTGAATGAAGAAACTGTAACACTTTTGGGAAAGGCTTTTGGTACTTATTATAGAAAGAACAATGCAAAGAAGATAACATTGGGAAGAGATTGCAGGCTAAGTTCTCCAGAACTTTCCAAGTGGCTTAAACAGGGGCTTTTGAGTTCTGGAATAGACATATTAGAGCTGGGGGTTGTGGCCACTCCCTTAGTTTACTTCTCACTTCATATTATGGAGGTGGATGGAGGAATCCAGATCACCGGCAGTCATAATCCACCAGAGTTTAATGGATTTAAAATATGTCTTGGAAAAGAGACTATATACGGAGAGGAGATACAGAAAATAAAGGAGATATGCAAGTTAAGAGAATTTGTAGAAGGACACGGAAAAGTAGAGCAGGTGGAGATAGTTGATAAATATGTAGATTATATAATAAACAATATAAAACCTGGTCCTTACAAGAAAAAGGTAGTAGTGGATGGAGGAAATGGAACAGCATGTGAGGTAGCTGTAAGAATATACAAAGAACTTGGATTTGAGGTGATACCTATATTTTGTGAACCAGATGGAAATTTTCCGAATCATCACCCTGACCCAACTATACCAGAAAACCTGACTCAGCTGATAAATAAAGTGAAAGAAGAAAAAGCAGATCTGGGGATTTCCTTTGATGGAGATGGAGATAGGATCGGCGTAGTGGACGAGAAAGGAGAAATAGTCTGGGGAGATCAGCTCATGATAATATTCTCCAGAGATCTTTTGAGAAGATATAGAGGCGGAAAGATAATAGGGGAAGTGAAGTGTTCGCAGGTATTATATGAAGAGATAAAGAAAAGTGGTGGTGAACCAATAATGTGGAAGACAGGTCATTCTTTGATAAAAAAGAAAATGAAAGAAGAAAATGCCCTTTTGGCAGGAGAAATGAGCGGACATCTTTTCTTTGCTGAGAGATACTTTGGATACGATGATGCGATATATGCTGGAGCAAGGCTTTTGGAGATTCTTTCCAGAAAAGAGGAGGGAATAAGTCAGCTTCTTTCTGATGTGCCAAAGATGGTGAATACTCCAGAAATAAGAATAGATTGTCCTGACGAAATAAAATTTAATGTAGTTGCAGAAATAGCAGAGGAATTTAAAAAAGAGGGTTATAATGTTGTAGATGTGGATGGTGCAAGAGTAATATTTGAAGATGGATGGGGACTTCTTCGGGCATCCAACACTCAGCCGGTCTTAGTGCTTAGATTTGAGGCAAAGGATCAGGAAAAGCTTGAAAAAATACAACAAATCTTCAGAGAGAAACTTCAGAAAAAGGGTATCAAGTTTTAGCTCTTTTTGCCCTTATTAAGATAACAGGTATTTCCTGAGTTGGAGAGCGAAGTATCTTTTTAACTGCTTTTACTTCGTATTCTTTGCTCAGTTCATTTAGAAACTTGAGGCTGCTTTTTCTGACACCTTCAGCAAGTATGATTTCTCCTGTTTGCCGTAGATGTTTATTAAATAGATTCAAAATCGGATCAAAATCTTCTTCTCTGTATAATATGTCAGATCCCACTATAAAATCGTATCTCTCTTCTGAGAGCTGAGGATCTTTCCAGTCGCATTTTTTTACAATCACAGATTTTTTCTTTTCTGCGTTTAGATTCTGGCACACATTTGCAAGGGCAAACCGAAGAGCATCTTCGTTGTAATCTGTTATGGTGACCTTATGTCCCAAAAAAGCAGTAATGATCCCTACAACCCCTATACCTGCTCCTATCTCTAAGAATGACTTTGGAATTGGGGAATTTAGCTCATATATGTGACTTATCAATACAATAGATCCTTCCCATATCTTTGCCCATAAAGGAAACTCAGCTACAGTAGTCTTTTCCTTTACAAAAGGGGTTATATCCTTAGGCAGAAAAAAGGT
Source organism: Desulfobacterales bacterium (assembly GCA_027064285.1). Taxonomy (GTDB): domain Bacteria; phylum Desulfobacterota; class DSM-4660; order Desulfatiglandales; family JALVZP01; genus JALVZP01. The sequence goes on from JAMOPX010000028.1 coordinate 15,890, forward strand.
AAATTCATTGTTTCCTATTTTGAGCCTTTTTTCTTCTACTTGGTATTTTTTTAAAAATTCCTTTAAGTATGACATCTTTTCACTCCTTTATATTTTATAGTTACCCGCAATTATGCGGATAACTATAAATATGTATATACCAAATTCCTTTGTGAAAGTTTTTCAAGCTATAAGGAAAGATAATCAAGTTGTTGCAAGATCATCTCTCTTACAAGCTTTGCGTTTGCCTGGCCTCTGGTCTTTTTCATTACCTGTCCAACAAGAAAGTTTATCGCTTCCCTTTTACCGCTCTTTATTTTTTCCACAATTTCCTGATTTTCAGCTATTACTTCTTTTATCATTTGTTCAAGGACATCCTTCTCCTGAATCACCTTTATATCTTTTTCTTTTATTATCTCAGATGGGTCTTTTCCTGAAACAAACATCTCTTCTAATATGGACTTTGCTATCTGCTCTGTAATCTGTCCATCTGAAAGCAGATTAATAAGTTCTGAAAATGCCTTTGGTTTAACAGGACATTCCTTTATACCTATGCTATCACTTTTAAGTAATCTAAAAAGTTCATTAATTACCCAAAGAGAAAGTCTTTTGTAATTGGATGTATATTCTGCACATCTCTCAAAATAATCTGCTGTTTCTCTTTGTTTAGTAAGGATTAGTACATCGGATCTGGAAATCCCATATTTTTCTACAAATCTTTTCACCTTTTCAGCGGGAAGCTCAGGAATCTTTTCTTTTACCAAAGAAACAAATTCTGGAGATATATCAAGCTCCACAAGATCTGGCTCTGGAAAGTATCTGTAATCAGGTGCGTCTTCCTTTGTTCTCATTGGTATGGTAACCTTTTTCCTTTCATCAAAAAGCCTTGTTTCCTGCACAATCTTTTTCCCTGCCTTTAACAGTTCACTTTGCCTTTTTATCTCATACTGAAGGGCATCCAGTATAAATCTAAAAGATGACATATTTTTTATCTCTACCCTTTCATTAAACCCTTTTTCTCCTTTTTTTCTGAGAGATATATTCACATCACACCTGAACTGCCCTTTTTCCATTATACAGTCGCTTACTCCCATGTACTGTAAGGTCTGTCTCACTGTTTCTAAATATTCTTTTGCTTCCTTCAATGAGCGTATAGGATTTCTTGTATGATCAGACACTATTTCTATAAGAGGAACCCCTGCTCTGTTAAAGTCAACAAGACTGTATCCTTTTTCATGCACAAGTTTTCCAGCATCCTCCTCTAAGTGTATTCTTTTTATTCCTACTTTATAAGGTTTTCCATCATCTCCTGTTATCTCCACATAACCATCTTCACATAAAGGATGCTCATATTGAGATATCTGATAACCTTTTGGAAGGTCAGGATAAAAATAGTTCTTCCTGGCAAATACAGCCCTTCTGTTTATCCTGCAGTTAAACGCAAGCCCTGCCATTATAGTAAATTCCACTGCTCTTTTGTTTAAAACAGGCAGGGTACCTGGTTGTGCAGTACAAACAGGACATATATGGGTATTAGGGTCTGCATCTGGATCTACAGCACAGCTACAAAAAAGCTTTGATCTTGTCTTTAATTCAGCGTGAACCTCAAAGCAGATTAGTGGTTCAAATTCCATTTATCTTCCATGCTCCTTTGGTAAAAATGGGCTAATTTTATTATGGTCTGCTCATTAAATGCCTTTGAAATCAACTGTATTCCAATAGGAAGATCATCAATATAACCACAGGGAATGCTTATTCCCGGAAGACCTGAAAGGTTTAAGGATACAGTATATACATCCACAAGATACATCTTTAATGGATCATCTATTCTTTCTCCAATCCTGAATGGAAGGATAGGGCTGACAGGCGTAAGCATACAATCTACTTTTTCAAATCCTTTTTTAAAGTCCTCTCTTATAAGTGTTCTCACCTTAAGTGCCTTAAGATAATATGCCTCATAGTATCCTGCAGAAAGCACATATGTGCCAAGCATAATCCTTCTTTTCACTTCTCTTCCAAATCCAAACATCCTTGTTTTTTTATACATCTCAATGAGTCCATCTGAGCTTTGCCTTATCCCATACTTTACTCCATCATATCTTGCAAGATTACTACTTGCTTCTGCAGTTGCAATAAGATAATAAGTACTTATTGCATACTTGGTATGTGGCAAGGAAATCTCCTCTACTATTGCACCTGCATCTTGCAAAAATTTAACAGCTTCCATAAATTTATCTTTTATCCTGCTATCTAAACCCTCTACGAAATATTCTCTTGGAAGCCCCACTTTTATACCTTTTATATCCTGATTTAAGGCTGATCTGAAATCAGGGATTGATACAGAAACTGAGGTAGTATCTTTTGGATCACGACCGCAAATATGATTCAAGAGCATGGCACAATCTTCCACACTTTTGCATATAGGCCCTATCTGGTCAAGAGAAGAGGCATAAGCAACAAGACCATATCTGGAAACCCTGCCATAGGTTGGTTTCATTCCTACCACACCGCAAAAGCTGGCAGGCTGTCTTATAGAGCCACCTGTATCAGATCCTAAGGCAAAAACAGCCTCTCCACAGGCAACAGCTGCTGCAGAACCACCACTTGATCCTCCAGGAACATAACCTTTTTTCACAGGATTCTGGGTCGGGCCAAAGGCACTTGTTTCTGTGGAAGAGCCCATGGCGAACTCATCCATATTTGTCTTGCCTATGATAATTGCTCCTGCCTTTAAAAGCCTATCTACCACAGTAGCATTATAAGGAGGCACATAGTTGGCAAGGATATTCGAGGCACAAGTGGTCTTTATTCCCTTTGTGCATATGTTGTCCTTTATAGCAATTGGTATCCCGTCTATGTCTGAGAGGAGTTCTCCTTTTCTCTGTCTTTTCTCTGCCTCTTCTGCCTGAAACTTTGCAAGATCTTTGGTTACAGTTATATATGCGTTTATTTCTGGTTCCTTCTCTTTTATTCTCTTTAAGACAGAGTTTAAGATCTCTTTTGGGGATATCTCTTTTTTCTTTATAAGTTCTGAAAGCTTGTAAGCACTTAAATCGCAAAGTTCCATTATTGAATCACCTTTGGCACTTTAAAAAATCTATCTTCTTTTTCTGGAGACTGCTCTATTATGTCGTCCATAACAGAAGGATCTTCAGATATCTGATCATCTCTCCACACATTTTTTATCTCTAATACACCTGTACTTGGGGGAATATCATCTACATTTAACTCATTGAGCTGTTCCACATAGGAGAGGATATCGCCAAGATCCTTTGAAAGCACAGAAAGCTCCTCTTCTTCTATTTCAAGCCTTGCAAGTCTTGCAATATGTCTTACCTGATCCGCTGTTATCTGCTGTTTCTTTGGTGATTGATCAGATGTCTCTGATTCTGCGCCCTTCTCAATTCTGATTCCCAGCTCCTCAAGCTGTTCCTTCTCAACCTCTGTGGGAGCACCTGTAAGCAAGCAGACAGCTTTTCTGTTTTTTGGAAAGGCTATCACATCCCTTATGGACTCTGTTTTGAGTATCATGGCTACTGTTCTGTCAATTCCGAGTGCAATGCCTCCATGTGGGGGTGCTCCATATTCAAGTGCTCTTAAGAAGAATCCGAATTTCTGCTCTGCTGTTTCTGGATCTATTCCTATTGCCTCAAAGATCCTTTTTTGTATCTCCAACTTATGAATACGGATACTTCCACCACCAAGTTCTTCTCCATTTACTACTATATCATATGCTCTTGCCTTAAGAGACAAAAGCTCATCCTTGTTTTTTGGATCAAATTCTTCTTTTTCAGGCATGGTAAATGGATGGTGTTTTGGACTGATTTCACCGTCCTTTAATTCAAACAGGGGAAAATCAGTTATCCAGACCGGAACATAGAGATCCTCAGGAATAAGATCGAGTCTTTTTGCAAAATCCAATCTCAGTCTGCCCAGCACTTCATTTACAAGCTCTTTTGATTGATCTGCTACCATAATAAGCACATCCCCATCCCTTGCATCAAATCTCTTTTTTAATCCATCCTGCTCTGCTTCGGAAAAAAATTGAACAATATTAGACTGAAGCCTTCCATTTAGCAGCTTCATCCATGTCATCCCTTTTGCACCAAAAGATGGAGCGATCTTCATAGCATATTCATTCTGAAGAAGGTTCTTGCTGAGTCTTTGAGCTTCCCCCCTTATACAGAATCCTTTTACTACCCCACCTTTTTCTATAATGCTTCTGAATATAGAATATCCTGTGTTTTTTACTACATCTGTAACATCTATCATCTCCATTCCAAATCTGAGATCCGGTCTGTCTGTGCCATATCTGTTCATTGCATCTTCATAAGTCATTCTTAAAAACGGTCTTTTTAGCTCTATTTCACCTATTTTAAATATTTTTACTATGATTTCCTCAATTGTTTCATATATAAACTCCTCATCTATAAAGCTTGCCTCTAAATCCAGTTGAGTGAATTCAGGCTGTCTGTTTGGCCTGAGATCTTCATCTCTAAAACATCTTGCTATTTGAAAGTACTTATCTACTCCTCCTATCATGCATATCTGTTTAAAAAGCTGGGGAGACTGAGGCAGGGCATAAAACTTTCCCTTATGCACCCTGCTCGGAACCAAATAATCTCTGGCTCCTTCTGGTGTGCTTTTTGTGAGATAAGGTGTTTCTATCTCTACAAAACCCTTCTGGTGCAAACAATCCCTTATCTGCTTTATTATCTCATATCTTTTCCTAAGCAATTCTTGAACAGAAGGTCTTCTAAGATCTAAGTATCTGTATTTAAGTCTTAGCTCTTCATCTATATTTTTGGGGCTTGATTTTATCTCTTCTCCAAATACCATTGCCTTTTCTGATATCTGAAATGGCAGCACCTTGGATCTGGCAAGTATCTGAAGCTCTTGTGCAATTACTTCTATATCACCAGTTCTTATATAAGGATTTTCTGTGCCCTTTTCCCTTATCCTAACTTTTCCTTTTACCTGAATGACAAACTCTTCTTTTAATAACTTGCTCAGCTCATGAGCACTTTTACTTATCTCTGGATCAAATACCACCTGTATGATTCCAGAAGTGTCTCTCATGTGAATAAAAAGCACATTTCCATGGTCTCTTATGGCATCCACCCATCCCATAAGTAACACAGAGCTATCAGCATCAGATTTGCTTAGTGTTCCACAGTATGTCCTTTGTCTCCACTGCACAATATAAACCCCTCCTCTTAGGACTTCATATATATAGAGGATATGCTACTTATGATCAAGTAAAAAGGAGCATGTTCGAAAAAACTTTCAAACAGATTCTGAAGACTCATCTGTAATCAGAATTTATATCAAGATGTGCGGAAATGTAGATAATACATTTTGGGTTTAGTGAATGAAAGCTATCATTATTACAAAAATCCACGTCAGAAAGCCCATAAGCTTCAGCTATGGGATGAATGGCGTATCATTCATTATTATAAGCA
>JAMOPX010000029.1 GCA_027064285.1 Desulfobacterales bacterium
AGTTCCTGCACCTGGTGCAGGGGCTATGGATGGCCAAAAACCGCCAGGTGGGGCTGGCCATCCTGAAAAGGCGGAATACAAATACCCCACCCAAAGCTGCACTAATGTGCGGTTTTGTTAACCAGGAGAGAGATGCCTATCTATGAATACAAATGTAATAACTGTGGAAGAGTTCAGGAATTTCTTGTATTAAATAATCAAAAGCAGGATATTATATGTCCCAACTGTGGAAGCAAGGATATGGAAAGGGTTTTATCCCCAACCACATTCTCATTTAGAACCTCTACCAGACTGCCTGGTAGGACCTGCTGTGGAAGAGAGGAAAGATGTGAATCTCCTCCTTGTGAAACAGGAGGAATATGTCGCAGAAATAAATTTTAAGCTAAGGAGGTGTAAAAATGAAGATAGCAATAAGCGCGACTGGAAAGGATTTGGATTCCAATGTGGATCCCCGTTTTGGAAGATGTGCATACTTTATAATAGTAGATCCTGACACAATGGAATATGAGGCTTTTGAAAATCAAAGTGCAATGCTGGGAGGAGGGGCAGGAATACAGGCTGCCCAATTTATTGCATCCAAAGGAGCAGAGGTGGTTATCACAGGAAATTGTGGCCCAAATGCTGTAAGAACATTAGAGGCAGCAGGCATCAAAATAATTACAGGTTATAATGGAACTGTTAGACAGGCCATAGAAGACTTTAAGATGGAAAGATTAAAACCAACTTCTGGCCCAACTGTGCAAGAACACTTTGGGATAAGAGAAGTCTCAGCTAAGGGATCTGAACTGACAGAATTAAAAGAACAAGCAGCTCTTTTAAAAAGACAGCTTGATATGATAGAAAGAAGAATCTCTCAGTTAGAAGGCGGAACTTCTGTGCAGCCTCAAAAAAGATCTGGATTAATGAAGATAGCTGTTCCTATAGACGGAGGGTTGATCTCACAACACTTTGGACATGCTGAGCTTTTTCTTATAGCAGAGATAGAAGATGGCGAGATAAAGAGAACAGAGACAAAAACACCTCCTCCTCATGAGCCAGGTGTTATCCCTAAGTGGATGAGTGAATTAGGAGTAAATGTGATTATTACAGGAGGAATGGGAAGAAGAGCTTTGGCATTGTTTGATGGATATGGTATAAAGGCAGTTGTTGGTGCTCCTCAGATAGATCCTATTGAGGCAATAAAAGAATATCTGAGAGGAACGCTAAGAACAGGAGAAAATGTATGCAGTCATTAAAAGGAGGTAAAAATGTCACCACAAGGACAAGGAAGAGGACAAGGAAAAGGACAAGGCAGAGGACAAGGTAGAGGATTTGGTAAGGGGGGTGGAATGGGAAGGGGGCCAGGTGGAAATTGTGTATGCCCTAATTGTGGAGAAAAAGTTCCCCATGAAAGAGGGATACCGTGTACCCAAATAAAATGCCCAAAGTGTGGAACTCCCATGATCAGAGAATAGGAGGAGGTGCTTGTAGTAATGGAAGGCAAGTTTGAGGAATTTGCAGAACAGCTTCAAGATGAAATATTTGAGCAGGCAAAGAAACTTTATGGAGAAAAGGGATTTGAACGCTGGATGAAAATGAAATACATGGGTATTATAGAAAACCCTGATGGACATGCAAAAGTTACAGGCAGATGTGGAGACACAATAGAAATATTTCTAAAGTTTGATGGTGAACGAGTAAAAGAGGCTTCATTTATCACTAATGGATGCGCTTCAAGTGCTATATGTGGATCATTTGCAGTAGAACTCAGTATTGGAAAAAGTCCTGATGAAATAGTAGAGATTACAGGTGAAAGGATATTAGCTGAAATCGGCACTTTTCCAGAAGAAGAAAGACATTGTGCATTTTTAGCATCAGAAACACTTCAAGAAGCGTTAAATGATTATATGATAAAACAGACAAAAAAAATCAGGGAAAAAAGCAAATGATAATAAGTATAGCAAGCGGAAAAGGTGGCACAGGCAAAACCACAGTAGCAACAAATCTTGCATTGTCTATTCAAGATGTGGTTTTTTTGGACTGCGATGTGGAAGAACCAAATGCTCACCTATTTTTAAGACCAGATATAGATGAAGTGGAATCAGTAGAAAGACCTGTGCCTGAAGTAGAGAAAGAAAAGTGCACTTTTTGCGGAAAATGCGCTCAAATATGTGAGTTTAAAGCTATTATAGTGGTAGGAAAAAGCATACTTACATTTCATGAATTATGTCACGGGTGTGGAGGGTGCACAAGGATATGTCCTGAAGGAGCGATAAGAGAAGTGGGCAAAGAGATGGGTATTATAGAGAAAGGTAATATAAAAGGAATAAAATTTTATCATGGAAAGCTTAAAATAGGTGAGGCAATGAGCCCTCCACTTATAAAAAAGGTGAGGAGATATGAAAATAGAGAAAAAATTACCATTATAGATGCACCTCCCGGCACCTCGTGTCCGGTTATAGCTTCCATGAAAGGGGCAGATTTTGTGCTCCTCGTAACAGAACCGACTCCTTTTGGTCTATACGATCTGGAGCTGGCTGTGGGCGCAGTAAGAACTCTTAATCTGCCATGTGGATTGGTAATAAACAGATCAGACATAGGAGATGACAGGGTAAAAAGATATGCTGAAAGAGAAAACATACCGGTGCTTCTTGAGATCCCTTTTGAAAAAAGAATTGCAGAACTTTATTCAAAAGGAATACCTTTTGTACAAGAAATACCAGAATGGAAAGAAAGATTTGCACAGCTTTACAAAAAAATAAAGAGGATAGTGGATGAAAGAGATAGTAATACTTAGTGGGAAAGGCGGAACAGGGAAAACCAGCATTACCGCCTCATTTGCATCTCTTGCTGAAAACAAAGTTTTGTGCGATGCAGATGTAGATGCATCTGATCTATGGTTAATCCTATCTCCAAGAATAATTAGAGAGGAAGAATTTCGTTCTGGCCATATAGCAGTTATAAATAAAGATAAATGTACAGAATGTGGCCTGTGTAGAGAACTTTGCAGATGGGATGCCATAAGCGAAGACTGTGTGATAGATGAGATAGACTGTGAAGGCTGTGGAGTATGTTATCATTTCTGTCCAGAGGGAGCCATAGAGTTTCCAGAAAAAACATGTGGCAAATGGTTTGTTTCAGAGACAAGATTTGGCCCAATGGTACATGCTAAGCTTGGTATAGCAGAAGAAAACTCAGGAAAACTGGTAGCTCTCGTAAGACAGGAAGCAAGGAAAATAGCAGAGCAAGAAGGCTTAAACATGATTATAACTGACGGTCCTCCTGGAATAGGATGCCCTGTTATTTCTTCTATTGGAGGAGCAAGTGCTATTCTTGTTATTTCAGAACCTACTGTATCTGGGGTCCATGACATGGAAAGGGTGTTGCAACTTGCGGATCATTTTAATATTCCTGTCATGCTTTGTATAAATAAATTTGATTTAAACATAAAAGAAACAGAGAGGATAGAATCATTTGCACAAAAAAGAAAAATCCCTCTTATAGGAAAGATTCCTTTTGATCCTATATTCACTGAAGCAATGATTCAGGGAAAGAATGTGTTAGAATTTGCTCCTGAATCTTATGCATCTAAGGCTGTGCAAGAAATTTGGAGAAATGCCCAGGCCTTTTTGACAGACCTGGGCACATAGGATTACTTATTTGCTTCTGCTTCTATCTCGGCTATTCTTTTTTCTATGACATCCAGTTCTCTTTTAAGCATCTCTGCTTCGTCTCTAAGCATGCTTACTTCATCCTGTGGGCTCATCTCATAATAAGGATCATAATAAGGATCATAATAAGGTGCATAGGGTGGTGCAAAATATCTCCATCTCCAGCCAAATCCTCTTCCCCATCCTCTTCCAAATCCTCTTCCATAACCAAATCCTCTGCCTCTTCCCCACCATCTTCTACCTAATGCTCCATAAGGATTGCATAATCCTAAACCTCTACCTGTCATTGGCCCTAATCCCCAGGGTCCTGTTCCATCTAAACGTGGCATAAATCTCACCTCCTTTTAAATTTCTTTATAGTATTTTACATCTTTCTCTCAAATATATTTTGAGCCTATGCTCATAATTAAATATAACCATAATTTGGTTTTTGTCAAGAAAGAAAGGCCACATCTGTAATCACACCTAAATCCTTTAGAATTTCTTCTCTATAAAAGATTCTGAAGTTACGATGAGGCTCATCCAAGCTTGACAAAGGATATAGTTATTAATTTTTAGCTATACTTGACAATATATTTCAAAAATATTACATTTCAAAACACAAAAGTAGGAGAGTTAATGGAAATTAAGCT
>JAMOPX010000030.1 GCA_027064285.1 Desulfobacterales bacterium
ATAACAAGAAATCAGGTTATAAGCTTTATTCTATCTGTTGTTATATGCCTGTTCTTTGTCTTGGCTGGCTGGCCTCCTGTAACAGAGTTCTTTTCTGGATGGGCACCATCTTGGATTACAGACATATTAGCAGGTATGAGTTTCATGACCCACTATGAATCTATCCAAAGAGGGGTATTGGACATAAGAGATATCTTTTATTTTATTTCCGTAATCTCCTTTATGCTATCTGTAACAGGTGTAATTTTGCAGAATATGAGGAGTTCCTAAGATATGCAGGTGGGTTATGATAAAAAAAGATTTGTCTATTCAGTTATTGGGCTGATTGTTTTGTTTTTTATCATTCTCTTTGTGAACATAATCATTTCATATGCAAATCTAAGGTGGGATCTTACAGAAGATAAACTCTACTCTCTTTCTAAAGGAACAAGACATATACTTTCTCAGATAAAAGTTCCTGTGACTATAAAATTTTTCTATAGCAAAAGCAGTCCTCACGTACCCACTTATCTAAATCTATATGCAAAAAGGGTTCAGGAATTCTTGGAAGAATATGAACATGCTTCTAAGGGAAAGGTCCATGTAGAAGTCTATGACCCAAAACCTGATTCAGATGAGGAAGAATGGGCAGAAAAGTATGGCCTAAAGTCTATGGAAACAAGAGAAGGAGATAAGATATATTGCGGACTGGTTTTTACGTCTGCTGATAGGATGGACAAAATCCCTTTCTTGGATCCCTCTGAAGAACAGCTTTTAGAATATAAGATCACAAGGGCTATTTATAACTTACAGCATCCAGAAAAAAAGGTAGTTGGCATAATAAGTGGATTGCCCGTGTTCGGGGATAAGAAAAAAGGAACTGAAGAGTGGCTTTTTATAAAAGAGCTAAGAAAAACATATAAGGTGAAAGAGATAAAAAAGGATGCAAAAAAGATAGATAAAGATGTAGATTTGCTTATAGTGATATATCCTAAGGATATAAGACCTTCCTTAGAATACGCAATTGATCAATTCATACTATCTGGAAAGAATGCGCTTATTCTTGTAGATCCCTACTGTCTTTCTGATACAGGAGCAGATATATTAAAAAAAGCTACCTTGGAAAAGCTTTTCTCTGCATGGGGGATCAGCTTTTCTTCTAAGCAGGCAGTAGCTGACCTGAGACAGTCTACTTTTATAAGGACTCACGGAGAAGTAAAGGACAGCCCTGTAATAATTACTGCAAGAAAGTCTTCATTTAATGAATCTCATATTATTACATCTGGCTTAGACAATATGCTTTTCCCTGTTGTGGGAGCAATAGAGAAGAAAAAGAAGAAAGGTTTAAAACTCAAGTTTGAACCACTTGTATATTCCAGTAAGGATTCTGATCTGGTAAGTATATTTTTTGTCACCATGGGTACTGACATTGTGAGAAGGCAGATAAGTCCAAAAGGCAGAAAATATCCTTTAGTAGTAAGCTTGACCGGAAGATTTAAATCAGCATTTCCAGAAGGTCTATCAAAAGAGATATCAAAACAAAAAAGACAAATAAAAGAGGCGAAAAAGACATCTACTGTAATAATAGTGGGAGACAGTGATTTTATCTGTGATGACTTTTATGTTCAAAAAACAAGAATATTTGGATTTGTTATAAGCAGAATATTCAATGACAATCTTAATTTTTTATTGAATAGTTGCGAATTTCTTACAGGCAATCAGGATCTGATAAGCCTGAGAACAAGAGGAAGATTTGAAAGACCTTTTATAAAGGTGTTAGAGCTAAAGGCAAAGGCACAGGAAAAGTGGCTCCAAAAAGAAAAGGAATTAGAAAAACAAATAGAGGCGGTAAACAGAAGGCTTGAAGAGTTGGAGAAGAAAAAAAAGGAGTCAGAAAGATTTATGCTCTCTCCGGAACAAGAAAAAGAAATAGAAAGATTTAGACAAGAAAAGATAAGGATTCAGCATGAACTAAAAGAGGTGAGAAAGAAACTCAGGGCTGACATAGAAAGGCTTGGTCTGTGGCTTAAGTTCATAAACATGTTTCTTATGCCATTTTTGATCTCTCTTTTTGGAATCGGCTTTGCCCTGTACAGGCGGAAAAAAGCGAGGCAGGGAAGATGAGAACCAAAACGCTCTTTATACTGATCCTTGTATTTATCTGTGTAGCTTTTTTAACAGCATTTGTTATAAAACATTGGGGTGTAAACAGGTATAGAAAGAGTGTTGGAACACACATATTTTCTGAGATTCCATGGGATAAGATTTGTGAAATAGATATAAGGGGAGTAGAACAAAATGTGACTTTAGTAAAAAGTGATGGCTCTTGGAGGGTAAAGGAATATTACAATTACTTAGCAGACTTTTCTCAAATATCTAATCTTGTAGAGAAGTTAAAAGGGGTAAGTATTGGACAGACCTTTAAGGCAGACAAATCCATTTTAAAGAGACTTATGCTTCGGGATCCAGAAGATACAAAGATAAAAGATGCCTATAAAGGAAAGGCTTTGGTTTTAAAAGACAAAAACGGAAGAGTGATAAAAAAGATAATATTTGGAAAAGCAATGAGACAACAGGAGATCGGGATTCCTGCAGGACAATATGTGAGATTTGCAGGTGAAAACACAGTTTACCTCATTGGAGAATATATAACATGCCTTACCCAAGGTCCAAGGGAATGGATCAGATTAGAGATCCTAAATATAAGACCGATAGATATAAAAAGGATAATCGGCTACAAAGAAGGAAAGGAAAGATATGTCTTGGAGAAGAAAAAAGGGGAAAAGGAATTTTACTTAAAAAAAGGGCCAGATGAAGTAAAGAAAAAGATACGGAGAATAAAAGATGGTATTAATTATCTTACAATCGAGGGAGTGGTAGACCCTAAGAAAACAAGTAACCTGGATTCCTTTGGGATTTCTCCTAAGAATTATGTTCAATATGAGCTTTTTAATGGGATGATATATAAGGTTTATCCAAGCAAAAAATGTGGAAAAGAAAAATGTTATATTAAGTTAGAAATTGCTTATAAAGGTTCAGATAAGGTTTTATTAGAAAAAGCAAAGACTCAAGAAAGACTACTTTCTCCTTGGATATTTGAGGTCTCTAAATGGAGACATGATTCATTTTTTCTGCCATAATATTGCTCCCCATCCTTCTCTTTCCATTTTCTCTAAAACTGTATCTGAGTTTAATAACTGAATGAATTCGTTTGTATGATTTGTCAAAAAGCCAGAAATAACCAAAAAACCGTCATTCTCAAGCATATCTCTTAGATGCACCAAGATTTCTTTTAATGTGTGAAAGATTATATTTACCATAATAAGGGTAAATTTTCCTTTAATCGATGCCTCGGTTCCACATATTATCTCTATCTCATTACATGCATTCAGCCTGATATTTTCTTTACACTCCAAGCATGAGTCAAAGTCTATATCTACCGCATAAATCTTCTTTGCCCCCAGCTTTTCCGCCATTATAGACAAGATTCCGCTACCAGTTCCTAAGTCTAAGATCCTTCCGGAAAAATCTTCTTTAATTACTTTTTTTATTAGCTCGAGGCACATAATGGTTGTGGGGTGAAAAGCTCCAAATGCAACCCCTCTTTTAAGCAATATCTCCTTTTTCTTAACCTGCTTTTTTTTAGTTGATTCTACAAAAGAGATTTTAAATCCACACGGAAGGATTATAAAATTATGTTCTGGCATAAGAGAGGTATTCAGTAACTGATCCTCTTCTGTTATCCTCTGATCTAGCAAAGTTAAAATTCTATCTATTTCTCTATTCTCTTTTATAAAAAAACAGAGTCTAAAAAAATTGGCATCTTTTTTTATAGAACTTTTATAAGGGATATCTTTAACTATATGTGCTATTTCTGGTGTTTTTAATATAACCTCAAGCTTCATAATGAGATTCTTCAGAATTCTTTAACACTTAAGGCATATTTAAGAATTATATCTTAGAGAGGGTTATAATAAAAAAATCGGGACGACAGGATTTGAACCTGCGACCCCCTGAACCCCATTCAGGTGCGCTTCCAGACTGCGCTACGTCCCGATTAATTATTGGTATTATAAGGCTATAAAACTAAATGTCAAGGATTAGCAACCTCATCTGGGGAATGGATAAGTTGACCCTCCCACGACTAAAGCCGTGAGATTCCCGTTTCAACGAGGGATGACTCGTAGACCTGCCCAAAAGCAGTTCCGCCGCCAGTGCCCTCTCCACGGGCGTCACTTCCCGCCAGCCCAGCGGTAGAGCTTTTAAG
>JAMOPX010000031.1 GCA_027064285.1 Desulfobacterales bacterium
TTCTTTTTTTAACACCAGGCTTTCTCCAAAATCCATCATATATCCCCAATCAGAAAGGATGTTTGAATTCAGTTTGTCTATGGATGATCCAGAAGCCTTTATATTAAAGGAGGCAAAGAAAGAGTTTCCAGCTCAGGCAATAGTAGGGATAAGGCCTTGTGATGCACATGCTTTTCTTATTGTAAAAAGAAATTTTGACAATCCTGAGTACAAGGATCCCTGGTGGACAAAAAGATATGAAAATACCACATTTATTGGTCTTGGGTGTACTAATCCAAGAAGCACATGCTTTTGCACAAAGGTTGGAGGAGGGCCTTTTGCCGAGACAGGTCTGGACGCAATAATGTATGACTTGGGAGACAGGTTCCTGGTAAAGATCATTACAGACAAGGGAAAAGTATTCTTAGAAAGAGTAAAAGGTGGCTCAGAAGCACATCAAGAAGATATTAAACAGGCAGAAAAGATAAAACATGAAGCAGAATCCAAAATAAGTGCTGACATCTCTTTGGAAGAGCTTTTGAATAAAAGGATACTTCAGGTATTTGAAGCACTTATATGGGATGAAATATCCTTTCCCTGTATAAACTGCGGGATATGCACTTATGTCTGTCCTACATGCTGGTGCTTTGATATTCAGGATGAAGTATATAAACAAAAAGGGGACAGAATAAGAAACTGGGATTCCTGTATGTTTCCCATATTTACACTTCATGCCTCAGGACACAACCCAAGGGCTGAAAAGTTCAGGAGAGTAAGGCAGAGGTTTATGCATAAGCTAAAGTACTATCCGGAAAAATACAAAGATGGGGTTCAGTGCAGTGGCTGCGGAAGATGCATAATGGCATGTCCAACAAATATGGACATAAGAGAAATTGCAAATAAGATGGCAAATATATAAACATGCAAGGAGGATTAGCTTTGCAGAATCCATACCTACCGTATCCAGTGAGAATAGAAGAGATTATAGTAGAAACAGATGACAGGAGCCTGAGAACTTTTAAACTCAGGTTTTTAGATCCATCCCATGAGAAGTTATTTAACTACATGCCGGGTCAGTTTGCTGAGATCTCTGTTCCTGGAAAAGGAGAAGTGCCCATAGGCATAGCCTCTTCTCCTACAGAAAAGGGTTATCTTTTGTTTACTATAAATAAAGTAGGGCTTGTAACAACTCATTTACACAATATGAAAGAGGGAGACATAATCGGGGTAAGGGGTCCTCTTGGAAGGCCCTATCCGTGGGACAGGATGGAAGGAAAAAATGTGGTCATAATAGGGGGTGGTTTTGCTTTTACCACTCTTAGATCCAGCATAGTTTACATGCTCCATCCAGAAAATAGGAAAAAGTTTAACAAGATCATCGTGGTATATGGTGCAAGAAGACCAGGTCTTCTGCTTTACAAAGAAGAACTCTGGGAGTGGGAAAAAAGAGATGACTTAGAAATGCACATTACAGTGGATGATACAGATGATCCTGACTGGAAGTACAATGTAGGATTTGTTCCCACTATTACAGAACAGAAAGTAAAGAGTGCAGAAAATTCTATAGCCATTGTTTGTGGCCCACCAATAATGATAAAGTTTACCCAGCCTGTCTTAGAAAAAATAGGTTTTTCACCTGAAAACATCATCTTGTCTTTGGAAATGAGAATGAAATGTGGAATTGGCATGTGTGGAAGATGTAACATAGGACATAAATTCGTGTGCAAGGATGGACCTGTGTTTTCTCTTGCTGAACTGAAAGAGCTTCCTTCTGAATATTAATAGATTTTTCCGATAAAAAGATATTGAATCTATCGAATCTTCCAGATTGACATAAAAGACATCTGTTTTTTATTTTTATCTGAAATGGATCTTCTAAAACTAACTCAAACTGTAAAAGCATCTGGGTGAGCCAGCAAGCTTTCTCCAGGGGACCTGGAAAAGGCATTGTGCGGAATAGATGTGCCTGAAGATGAAAATGTGCTTGTAGGTTTAAAAAGCCCTGATGATGCCGGGGTTTATAGAATTAATCAAGAGCTTGCTATTATTCAGACAGTAGATTTTTTTACTCCTGTTGTGGATGATCCTTACTTTTTTGGACAGATTGCTGTAGCCAATGCATTGAGCGATGTATATGCAATGGGTGGAGTTCCTAAGACTGCCATGAATATCGTGTGTTTTCCATCAGAAAAGATGGATATATCTGTATTAAAAGAGATTTTAAAAGGTGGAATAGATAAGCTGGAACAAGCTGGTGTGGTCCTTATTGGAGGACATAGTGTAGATGATCCTGAAATAAAATATGGTCTTTCAGTTACAGGATTTGTTCATCCAGAGAGGATTATTGCTAAAAAAGGGGTCAAAGAAGGGGATCTTTTGATTTTAACCAAACCCATAGGACTTGGGATAATTAATACCTGTATAAAAGGAGGGATAGCATCAAAGGAGCTTATAGATAGAGCCATAGGTATTATGTCCATGCTTAACAAAGATGCCTCTGAAGTAATGAAGGAATTTCATGTTAGTGCATGTACAGACATAACTGGCTTTGGTCTGATAGGACATATGTCTGAAATGATAATGCAGAGCGGGCTTTCTGCACTTATCAATGCCAAAAAAGTTCCAGTCATAAAAGAAGCAATAGAATTTGCCTCTATGGGATTTGTGCCCGCAGGAACTTACAAAAATATAGAATTTTACCGTTCCATGATAGAAGACAGGCTAAGGGATGATACATTACTGAGTATTCTTTTTGATCCTCAGACATCAGGCGGACTTTTGGTCTCTTTACCCTCTGAAGAGGCAGAAATGTTTTTAATAAAGCTATGGGAGAAAGGGATTCAGGAAGCACGGATAATCGGGCAGATAATAAGAACAGGGGAAGAAAAGATAATTATTGAGGAGTAGGATATGCCTTTAGAGATAAATACAAAAGGGCTTGCATGTCCTGTCCCTGTTTTAAAAACAAAGGAAGCAGTAGAAAAGAACAACCCAAAAGAGATAGTCATCTTAGTAGATAATGAGGCAGCAAAGCAAAATGTGAGCAGATTCCTTACCTCAAGAGGATATTCTATAATTACTGAAGAAAAAGAGGGGGAAATTCGGATAATCGGGATATTAGAATCTGAAGCCTGTATGCCGAGCTCCTTTGTGAAAGAAGAAGAAGGCAAAAAAACAAAGACTCTTCTGCTTATCACAGATGACAAGATAGGACATGGAGATGACCTGCTTGGCACAAAACTTATGCAAAACTTTATAAATACCTTAAAAGAAATGGAAGGGCTTTGGAGGATTGTATTTATGAATAATGGAGTAAAGCTTACAATTTCAAATTCTCCTGTTTTATCAACTCTAAAAGAGCTTGAGGCATCAGGGGTGCAATTATTTGTATGCGGCACATGCCTTGAACACTTTGGTCTTTTAAAAGATAAACAAGTGGGAGAAACCACTAATATGCTGGATATTGTTACATCATTGCAGCTGGCTGATAAGGTCATTCACATCTGATCTGAGCTTGTCATTCATCCTTTTAAGTGCCTGTTTCCATTCTGGATCTGCCTCTATATTAGGAATCACAGCACTTCCGTAAATTTCTCTTCTTTTAAGTCTATTAAGCAGTTCTTTTTTGCATTTTTCCTTTATCTGATCTAACTCTTCTTCTGCTGAAGAAAGCATATCTTTAATGGGGCGAGACAAATCTATTTTCAGCAGTTCACTCATGAGCCTTATGATTTCTTTATTTTTGTCTCCATAAGGCTGAATCCTGATTATAGCTTCTCTTAAAAGAGCCTTTTTTGTCTCTTCTCTTTTTTCTTCTTTAAGTTTATTAAGCTGTTCTGTGATTACCTGCAGATCACCTTTTTCCAGATACTCTACAATTAGTTTTTTAGCTGTATCTTCAGCCTCTTTTTTAAGTAGCCTTTTTTTATCCTCATCGCTTATTTCGATTTTTTTCAGCTTCTCCATGATTATATCTATTGTGCTTTTTATTTCTCCCATGACTACCTCCTCCTTTTTGTGCAAATACTAAGCAATTAGCATTGAATTGACAAGAATGATTATTCCTTGACTTTTATAGTACTGCTCTTTATAAGATTTTTGGTTTATTAGAGATCAAAAACAGGAGGTTAAAAACAGTTAACAAAAAGTGTATATTAGCATACAATAATATTCATAAATATTCATATAGAAACAGGTGCTTTTAAGTGCATAAAAGCTTTTAGAGG
>JAMOPX010000032.1 GCA_027064285.1 Desulfobacterales bacterium
AAAACAATCCTCGCTCAGGTAGCAACTTGAGTTAACTATATAATCTCATAGTAAGATGGCAGTTTTTCAGTAGATTCTCGCAACATTTTTATAGCCTCAGGCAGAAATTCTGAAATATCTACAGCAGTAATTCCATCTTCTCCTTTCTGTTTCGCAGCTATATCTCCAGCAAGTCCATGCAGAAATACTCCCATCCTTACAGCCTCTGGTATAGAAAAGCCTATTCCAAACATAGCAGATATTGTGCCAGTAAGCACATCACCTGATCCAGCTGTTGCCATCCCTGGATTTCCTGTCATATTTATATATACCTTTTTATCTGGGAATCCTATAAGGGAGTGAGCTCCTTTAAGAACTATTATAGAATTTAGCTCTGAGCATGTATTTTGAAGTATATCTATTTTATTTTTGTTAATCTCTGGAATACTTACTCCTGTTATCCTCTGCATCTCACCAGGATGAGGAGTAATAATGGTTTCTGCTTTTCTCTTTTTAAGTATGTTTTTGTCTTTTGATATAGCAGTAATACCATCTCCATCTATGAGAATAGGCTTTTCTACTTTTTCTACAATTTCAAGCACAACTCTTTGTGTTTCTTCATTCAAAGAAAGTCCAGGCCCTATAACCAACATATCTACTTTTTCTGCAAGTTGAAGCAAGGATTGAAGGTTTGCAAAGGAAATAGATCCCTGCTCTGTCTCTTTCTGTGGCACAAAGACTATTTCAGGTCCTAAGGAAGCTATAAATGGCACAATAGACTCTGGGGCAGCAAGTCTGCTATAACCACCGCCAGCTTTTAGAAAAGAGTGAGCAGAAAGAAAAGGAGCACCAAAATAGCTTTTTGCACCTGCTATAAATAATACATCTCCAAAGCTTCCCTTATGTCCTGTCCTTTCCCTTTTTGGAAGAGAGATAGGCTCATTTATCTGACACAAAAGCTCCTCACTGCTATATAGAGAAGGAGGAAATGAAATATGAGTTATATAAAGCTTTCCTCCATGTTCATAGCCTGGATAGAGAACATTGCCCAGCTTTGGAAGACCAAATGTAATAGTAAAATCAGCTCTTACTGCTGTTCCCATAATCTGAGCAGTATCTCCAGAAACTCCTGAAGGAATATCTAAGCTTACAACCTGTTTTCCTTTTTCTCTACTTTCATTAATAAGATCTATTACTTGCTTGTATATGCCTCCTACTTCCCTTGAAAGTCCTGTGCCAAATATAGCATCTACAACTACATCTGAATGAAAGAGCTCATGTTTTATCTCTTTTTCAGATTCAACTCTCTTAATTGGTATAGAAAGTTTTTTGATTATGTTTAGATTCATTCTGGCAGCACCCGCATACTTATCAGGATCTCCCAAGATAAACACTTTTACTTTAGCATTGTTAGAAAACAGCTTTCTTGCTACTACAAAACCATCTCCTCCATTATTTCCTCCACCACAGCATATAACAAACCTCTTTTTTGTATCTTTTAACTCCTTAAGTATAGCAAAATACGAAGCTTCTCCTGCATTCTCCATAAGAAGCTCTTCTTTTATGCCAAATCTTTCAGATGCGGTTTTATCAAGTTTGCGCATCTCTTCTACACGACATACTTTCATTTTTTCCCTCCACATCTAATATATTATCTTACTCAGATCAGGAATTAGCCCAAGTAGCATCATTTCATAACATCTATTTGATTTAGTTCTTTTATCTCTTTTTTCAATTCAGCAACATTCTCTTCTGGTCCCATAACTTTTATGATTCCTTTCTCTTTTACCTGAAAAAGCACATCTGAAAATTCTCTAAAATGTTGCACCTGTGTTTCTAAAACCTCTTCTCTCATTTTTTGGCGCACATCTTCTGTATCCTTAGTAAGATAATATCTCATAGATCTAAATCCTTTAGCATCAGGAAGCAATGGCGCATCTATATCAGCTATTGTTCTGATAATTGCTTTTGTAAGCTCTCTTTTGCTCAATTCTATGTTTTTTAAGAAATCTGAAGACTTATCATAACTCTCTATGGTCTTCTTTATATTAGGATCTCTATATGATACAAATACAAGATCTCCTGAAAGTCTATCAAATATGCAATGTGCTCCATAAGCTCCACCTTGAACCCTTATACTATCCCAAAGCCATGTATTTCTTAGATATCTTGTTATCACAAGAGAAGATCCATGAAATTTGTATCCTAAGCGGTAAAGAGAAGCACCCTTTCCAACAAAGTTTACTTTTGCCTTTATTAAAAGGGCTTCTGGCCTTGCTATAGTAGTCTCTCTTTTCCATTCAAAAGATTTTCTTTCTGAATCTGGAACAGCATAAATAAACTCATCTATTTCTTTTTCATGCCTTTCAAATTCATTCTGAGGACATGTTATATTAATGAGCATATTTTTTCTGTTTATTATCCATTCATAGGCTCTGATTATATCAGAATAGACCTGATCCCAGTTTGACTTTATAAGCTCTGAAAGTCTCCTTAAGAAGAAAAGATAGCTTATACCTTTTGTCTTCTCTTCAAGCCACCCAGATTCACTCAGGTCTGCACAAATTCTTCTTGCAACTATATCATGACCTGATGGGAGCAGGTTCTTTTCAAACCTTGCTTTTTCCTCTAAGACAAGCTGCAAAAACCTATCTTTATTATTTAAGTTTACATCCAAAATAAGCTCTCTCATTATATCCATCAGTTCTGAAACCTTTGAAATAAGTGATTTTCCTCTTAAAAAGAGCCAAAAACATGAATCATCTTCTTCCCTTACTTGATCCACCAATATATGCCTTCTTATACCTCCTGTATGCTGGCCAATTCTTTGACCAATCTTTACATAATCCTGTTTTTTTGTGCCTATTTCAATAAGTGCCTTTGCAATAAGGGGAATATAAGGGATATACTTCTGCTCAATTCCTTTTAGGTTAAATCCTACATCTATGTAAAATATTCCATTTGTAGATATATCATGAAAAAGAAGCTGGGGTTCTTTCTTTAAGAGTTGTAAAGGAATCTTTTTGTTTTCTCTGTCAACATACTTGAGCTCCAGAACAGGGATTTTGGCAAGAGCAGAAGGAGAGTCAGGAGTTTGCTGAATCTTTCTAAGTTCTTGAACATCCTGTATTATTTTCTTTAACTCTGACACACTCATTTTTGATTTTATTTCATCCAATCTCTTTCTCTCTTCCATTTCTTCTCTTTTTTTTAGCTCTGGATCAGGTTTTAACATAACTGTTGTTCTGTGAAGGTTTTCTAAAAAATATGTCTTTATCATCTGCTCAAAGGAAAAATCTTTTGAGCTTAGCTCCTCTTTTATTTGAGTTAACTGTTTATCAAACATGAGTACAGAAATAGGATCTGCTTCATATATCCAAAAAGTTAAGGCTCTCAGCATCAAAGAAAGTCCTCTTGGAAAACGGCCAGTATTGTTTTCTCTCAATCTAAACTCTATTGTATTTATGGCAGCATCAATTGTGTCCTTATCTATTCCATCTTTTACAAGTTGATTTAATACCTCAAAGATAAGCTCTTCAACCTTTGGCATATTATTTACATCAACTCCCTTTAGTCCTGTAGAAAAAAACATATGTCTTATCTCTCTTTCCAAACCTACTCCTGCTATATCTTCTCCTAAGCCAGATTCAATAAGTGCTTTTCTCAATGGAGAACCAGGCATACCTATTAATATGTGCTCTAATATCATAAAAGAAAGTCTTAGCTTTTGATCATGTAGGTCAGGAAAAAGCCAATTTACTGTAATCATTCCCTTAGAAGAGCTCGATTCTGCCATAAAAGGCTTAGTTATTTTCCTATGCTCATTTAAGATTGGCTGTGAAGGAATAGCTGATTCTATGTCTTTTTTTTCAAACTCCTTCAGATATTCATCTATAAATATCAATCTCTGCTCTGGATCATCATCACCATAAAACCATATAAAAGAGTTAGATGGATGATAAAATCTTCTATGAAACTTTAAGAAATCCTCATATGTAAGATTTGGTATCTCCTTTGGATCTCCACCTGAATCGTATTTGTATATAGTATCTGGAAAAAGGCTTCTGAGCGAATATTCATCCAGCATTATGTCAGCCGATGAATACACCCCTTTCATCTCACTGTAAACTATGCCATTTATAGTTAAAGGAGAATCAAGGGATTCTAATTCATAATGCCAGCCTTCTTGCATAAAGGTGTATCTGCTA
>JAMOPX010000033.1 GCA_027064285.1 Desulfobacterales bacterium
CAAAAATAAGCTCAAAAATAAAAGTCTCCAAGGATAATTGACCTTGGAATGTGTCATGAAAATAAAAAGTTGGGGGAGGGTCATTTTTATTTTCCGATAGGGGGTCACTTTTGTTGACAATCAACATGTAAACTGCACTTTTTCCATTTATGTCTTGGGCTTGCATGTTTTATCACCTCCTTTTTTATGCCCAGTATTCCAATCCCTCTCCATCCTCTAATTCCCAATTTTTTTTATGAGAGGATGGAGACACAATATCTTCTTCAAAGCTATCCACTTTCCAGTGAGAAGGTCTGAACTTATTTTTTGTAAAACGTCTGTCATTTTGAGATCCCTGCCAACTCAGAAAAATTTCTATCTCCTGTACAGGAATGCCTTTGTCAAGCAAAATCCTCTGCAATACTGAAACATGAGAAGTTAAGGCCTCTTTTACTAAATGACTTTCTGTAAAAAGCTCTATTCTTAGGTGACCATCTTCAAAAGCAAGCTTTATCTTAAGTTTTCCTAAAAATTCTGGTTTAAGATGAACTATAAGCTCCTCCTTTTTATGAGACTTTGCTGTATAATGAATTACATCAGCTAACTTATTTATCAAATCTACTTTATAGATATGATTGTTATTCTGAGAATCATTTGTAGCAGGATTTACTCTGAAAACTAATTTTTCTTGGTAAATAGAGTCTTCTTTTTTAATCAAAGAATTATGCAAGATCATTTTATTAGGGTTATTTAGATCTTCCAAGCCGGTGTTCTGCCTGCTCTGTTTTTCATCTCCTGATGTTAAAAGAATAAAGTTCTTTTTAGTATTCACCTGTCTTATTCCTCTTATATGAGCTTTTGGCGGACTTTCTGAGTCTTCTTTCTTAATAATCCCTGTATCCTGAATATGTAAAAAGTTCTTTTTTTGATCACTTATCTGCTTTTCAGTAGAAGTATGGATTTTCCTTATCCGAATCTGGGCATATTCTTTTGACTTAAGAATCATTTCCTTAGAATTCTGTAGATGAAGATTTAACTCTTTATGAATCTGTTTCTGAGTTATAGAAGGCAGATTCTTCCCTTTTAAAACTATTTGTTTATCTGATGAAAGCAATTCTTTTAAATCTAAAGCTTTACCTAAGCTTTTATCTCCTGTCTTAGCAGTGTAATTTTTCTTTTCTATTTCATTTTTTATTTTTATCTGTTGCATAGGTTTATCTTTTTGTGTGACAGATAGCTTTTTTACAACATTTTCTTGAGTATTTACTCCTTTCACCTTATCTTCCTTTACCTTAGAATGTTCCTGTAATCCCTCTACAAATTGCCTATGCCAGACCTCTATCTCATCATCGCTAATCCTACTATTTGTATGCTCATTGAGTAATTTTTCATGTCTCAAAAAGAATGTTACTGTCTGAGCATCTTGTAGAGGAAAGTGTGTCTTTTGTCCTTTTGTAAAGTTTTGTGAAAAATTTGTTTCTTTTTTCTCCTTATTACCATAAGCTATCAGATCTGGATCTATTCCACCTTTGGAATCTTTATCCGATATCATAGCACCAGAAGTCCAAATATCTGGATTGCTATCTTGGACTTCTCCTTTTACAGGAGAAATACTATCATCTTTTAAATTCATGCTTTGTTCTGTTTGTAGCAGGGATTTATCAAGAAGTTCTAAAAGAAGCAGGGAAAATCCCTGACCTACAAATAATCGTTTTGATTCCTTTATTATCTTTTGGTTTTCCACAGCACTTATCATCTAAGTATCTCTAAAATCTTTAGATCCATTGATTTTGTATTATTTATTACAGCCACATTTGCCTCATATGCTCTCACTACGGAGATCATATTAATCACTGACCTTATGCAAAAGTTTCTGTTTTATCTGTATGCAATATAGGGGTAAGACCAGAAGTGGAATAAGGGCAAGGGAGTTTTTCGGATGCGACTGTCGAAAGGGTGCTGTCTCTTCGTGGCTTATCTGTGGGGGAAACCGCAGCCCGTCACTCAAGTCTCTCGAAAACAAGCATAGTCCTTTACCACACATCCAAGCCCATTGGTAAGCATATTTGATTAATAGCTGAGTGACGGGAATGTGAAGGGGGCAGGTATCTCCCATAGATAAGTCACAGAAGAGACCAGCCCGAGAGACTCGGAGCAGACGAAAAACCCTTTTGTCCCAATACCGCATTCGCTCTTATCCCTCCCTCGTGAGATAAAAACTTTTGCGTAAGGTCAGTTAATTATCTCTTCTATAGGCTTTACATTTGGTAGTTTGACATATCCATTTTCATCGGCATCTGGATGCTTAGGGTCATAAACCACTCTGAAAGGTCTGGGATCATTTATTATAGATACAGGTGCTACTGCATATATGCCGTTTGTCACAGGAACACTCATTAAAAATATGTCTTTTCTCCTGGAAGGACCATTTCCATTAGGAGTCCTGTTGTTTCTGCGTTAGCAATATTGCTTGAATAATATTCATCCTGAGTCGCTGAACCATGAGTCCAGAAGCTGATATCTTAAATGCCATAAATGGCGCCATTTAAATCACCTCCCCTCAATAGCCAGCTTTATCTCTTCAAACCTTTTTGCCAAAAGCTGGGATGCTATTTGATAATTCATGGTGTTTTCAGCAGGCTGTGCCATCTGATACTCTAAATCTACTCTGTTCTGCTCCTGTCCTGACAGTAGGACAGGAGCAGCCACGAGCTTTGGAGCAGGTCTGAATAAGGAAACTGGCTTGATATGTCTATTATTGGTGACCTTCATATCCACCCATCTGATATTGTTTGACTTTTCAAATACTTTCCTAAATACAAGATCAAATGCACGGTAATATGCAGTTTCTGCATTTGCTATGTTTCCTGCTATTATCCTGTGTTTCAGCTTGGCAAAAGAAAGGTATAAACCCAGTTCGTCTATCACCTTATCCACTGCTTACTCCTCCTTGCCTAACCTTTTTCTTAATCTGGCCCTTAAGGTCATCAAAGCCTTTGTGTGCGTCTCTGAAACTGTGGATTTTGCAAGATCCAAGATCTTTGCTATTTCAGTTATAGTCATATCTTCGTAATAATAGAGGGTAAGCACAAGTCTTGCTCTTTCTGGCAGTTTTTCTATCTCTTCCGCCAAGATATCACAGAGTTCTTTAAAAAGGAGCTTCTGATCCGGAGCTGGTTCATCACTTTTTAACAGGGCTTCAAAACCATCATTGTCATCATCGTCTATCTTTAAGCTCTTAAAGTCATCAAAGTTTATTATGAACGCACTTCTAAGTTCATACATCAGCTTATTGTAACGAGCCTCTGTTATACCAAGCTCCTCTGCCATTTCCTTTTCTGTGGGAGAACGACCAAGTATATTCTCTAATTTTGAATAGGTTTCTTCTATCTGTTTGGATTTCTGCCTCATAGACTTGGGCATAATATCTAATGACCTCAGCTCATCCATAATTGCTCCCTTTATCCTGAATCTGGCATAAGTACTAAACTTGCATTTCTTATCTGGATCATATTTATCAACAGCATCTATAAGGCCTACAATCCCCGCCTCTATAAGGTCATCCTTGTCAACTGCTGGTGGCAAGTAAACGCTCATTTTGTCCACGATGCGCTTCACTAAAGGCAGATATTCCACTATCATAGCCTCACGCGCGCTTTCCTGCGCTTTTTTATAGACCTTTGCTGTTTGATTTAACTTTCTCATTATATTTTTCCTCCTTGCAAAATAATTTGTTTAAAAATCTTCTAAAACCTGATTCTTTGCTTCTTGGCACAACTCTGCAAATGGTATTACACAAGTTACAGATACATTTGCTTGCCTTAGAGTATGGATAAAGTGTTATAACAGGCCTTTGATTTCTTACGGCCTGAACAAGCTTTTTGTCTTTAAATATATGCCCCAGATACCTGAGCCTAATCTGAAGAAATCTTTCACAAACCATGTTCATCTTCTGAAATATCTCTTTTGCTTGAATTTCTGAATCAACACAGTTTACAACTATGTTAAACTCCTCCACTCCATATCTAACAGACAACACCTTCATCAAGGCATAAGCATCAGTAAAAGAGGTAGGATCGGGCTCTATGACATTTATGATTTCATTGGCTGCAAGGTTAAAGTAGATCACATTGGATGATATACCAGCAGGGGTATCTATTATTATAAAATCATAGGTGTCATTTAAGAGAGAAAACTCCTCTATTAGTCTCTTCTTTTGAAATAAGCTTAGGTTGGTAAGTTCTTCCACTCCAGAACTGCTCGGAAGAATATGAATTCCTTCAGGAGTATCAATTATTACATCAGAGAGTCTTTTTTTTCCTTTTATCACATGCTCTATGGTATACTTAGGAGTTATACCCATAAGAATATCTATATTGGCTAATCCCAAATCCGCATCAAAAACAAGCACCTTTTTGCCTTCCTGAACCAACGCACATGCTAAATTTGTTGCAATGTTTGTCTTTCCAACCCCACCTTTTCCGCTCGTAATAGATAAGACCCTTGTGTTGTCTCCTTTTGCAACTTTGCTCAGGTATCCCAAGGTAAACATCCTATTGCCTATAGTATTGCCGAATTTTTTCACTTCCTTTAACATCTCCTTCACTCCTAAGGTTTATTATGAGATCTATAAGCCTATATGGTGTTACTATCTCTAAGTCTTCTGGAACAGAACTTCCTGTTCCTATGTAAGAAAGAGGTATTCCTGTATAGATCATCTGATTGAATATGGTACCCACTGCATCTGCCTCATCTATCTTTGTAAAAAACAGAGCAGAAATCTCTATCGGTTTTACTGCTCTCACAAAATTCAGGATTTCTTCATCCTTTGTGCGAACATCTAACACCACATAGGTTATCAAACCTTGACTTACCATCCTTATAAGCTTCAGGAGGGTCTGCTTAGAAGAAAGATCATTTGGATTTATTCCCGGAGTATCTATCAGTATGAAGTCTTTATCAGAATAAGATTCTATGCATCTGCTGAGCTCAGAGGCATTTTTGGCAATAAGGAATGGCAATTGTAATTGATCTGCATAGTACCCCAAGTTTAAACTTCCGCAGGAGGAATCGCATAGAGAAATAATCCCGATCTTGAAGTTCTTTGCAAGCTGTCCAGCAAGCTTTGCCAAACTTGTAGTTTTACCTGAGCCTGTAGGTCCTAAGAACAGAGCCATTCTTTTATTGGTCTCATATATCGGAGGATACACATCCACTAACCTGCTCAAAAGCTCATACAGAAAGTCTTTAAGCGACATATCCTTATCTATTCCTTCTTTCAGAACTCCTTCCTCCAATGCCTCTACCAGCTTCAGAGCTATCTCCTCAGAAAGCCCTCTTTTTCTCACCTGCTGGAAAAAAGGTAAGACTCCATTTCCAAAAGAGCCTGTGGGAATAAAGGATCTAATTATCTCTTTCAGCTCTTTTATCTGATCTTGAATCAGGTTTAGCTCCTGCATGGTATTAAGTTGGCTATCTACTGATTCCCCAATAGGCTCATCCGGGCTATCTATAGCAGCAGTTACCTCCACATACTTATTCAACAGCCCACATTTCTTTACAGAAAGCACCAAGGCATCTGGACCAAGGGTCTTCTTTACTTGGTCCAGCGCTTCCTTAGTTGTTCTTGCCTGAAACTTTCTTATCCTCATCTCTATCCACCCCTATTATTCCAACTGATTTTATTTTTACTTGGTTCGGTATTTCTGTGTAAGAAAGCACAACTAGACTTGGCATGCTTTTCTCTGTCAGCTTTTTTACCAATCTCCTCACATTAGGAGAGCAGAGAATTATAGGAAGATGTCCCTCGACATCAAGCTTTTTTATCTTGTTATTCAGTTCAGCAAGGAATTTGTTCAATACATCTGGTGGAAGCACAGGATATAGACCAAAACTGGTCTGTTTTGCTGATTCCTCTATGATTCTCTCTAACTCATGATCCAATGTAGCCACATAGAGAATACCATCTGTAACATACTGTTTTACTATATGCCTTCTGAGTTTTTCCCTTACATACTCTGTAAGTATATCCGAATCTTTTGTAACAGGAGCATAATCTGCAAGAGTTTCCAATATGGTAACAATGTCCCTTATAGGAACCTGTTCTTTTAAAAGATTCTGAAGCACCTTTTGAACTGCCCCGAGTGTGAGCAGATTGGGAATCAGCTCTTCTACTACCTTTGGATGTGTACTCTTTATGTTGTCTATAAGAGCCTGTACCTCTTCTCTGTCCAGAAGTTCATGACAATAAGATTTGACTATCTCTGTAAAATGGGTCATCAGCACAGTGGATGGATCCACCACAGTATAACCCAGCTCTTTTGCCACCTTTACATTGCTTTCTTTTATCCATTTGGCAGGAAGTCCGAATACTGGATCTTTTGTGGGAATACCCTGTATATTATCCTTGATATTTCCGGGATTTATGGCCAAATAATGTCCAATCATAAGTTCTCCTCTTGCTACATCTACCCCTTTTATAAGAATCACATACTCATTTGGAGAAAGCTCTAAATTGTCCTTTATCCTCACAGGAGGAAGAATAAATCCCATTTCCTGAGCATACTTTTTTCTGATCATTTTTATTCTCTCTAAGATGTCTCCTCCCTGCTCCACATCTATAAGACCGATGAGTCTGTATCCAATCTCAATGCTTATAGGATCAGGAGGAATTACCTTTATCTCTTCTTCCTGTTCTGGCTGCTCCTCTTCTTCCTCAACAGGCTTTGAACTAAGCCTCTCTTTCAGTAAACCAATCCCACCCATGGCAAGACCCAGTAACATAAATGGAATATGCGGAAGTCCCGGCACTAACCCAAGACCAATCAGTATAAAGGATGCTGTTTGAATAGCTTTTGGATATGAGAAAAGCTGCCTCCCCATTTCTTCTGCCAGATTAGAGGCAGAAGAAGCCCTTGAAATTACAATACCTGCTGCTGTTGAAATTATCAGGGCAGGTATTTGACTTACCAGACCATCACCCACAGTAAGTATGGTATATGTACAGGCTGCTTTTGCCACTGGCATTCCCTTCTGAAGCACTCCTATGATAAGGCCACCAATGATATTAATTGCCGTGATTATGATAGATGCTATGGCATCTCCTCTTACAAATTTGCTTGCACCATCCATGGCACCGTAAAAATCCGCTTCTCTTGCTATATCTTCTCTTCTCCTTCTTGCCTCTTGCTCATCAATAATCCCTGCGTTCAGATCTGCATCTATACTCATCTGCTTTCCAGGCATGGCATCTAAGGTAAATCTTGCAGCCACCTCTGCTATCCTTCCTGCTCCCTTAGTAATCACTATGAAGTTTATGGCTACAAGGATCAAAAACACTATAAATCCAACAACATAATTTCCTCCCACAACAAACTGACCAAAGGAGTGGATTACTCTGCCAGCAGCAAGCGGACCCTGATTTCCGTGCAAAAGGATAAGCCTTGTGGAAGAGATGTTTAGAGAAAGCCTGAAGAGGGTTGCCATAAGGAGTATTGAAGGAAATGCAGAAAGCTCCAGAGGATGAGATATATACATGGAAACCAAAAGTATTATAAGTGAAAAGCTGATATTAAAGGACAAAAGCAGATCCAGCATAAAGGCAGGAACAGGTACTACCATAACGATCAGGATCATCACAAATCCGAGTGCTGCTATCATGTCAACCCTATTAAGCCACTTCATGATAGCCTCCTCTGAGCTGATATATGTAAGCCAATATCTCTGCAACTGCTCTATAAAGCTTTGCAGGGATGTAATCTCCTACATCAATCTTTACCAACATCCTGGCAAGCCATTTGTTCTCAAGCACAGGAATCCCATATCTTCTGGCTATCTCTTTTATCTTAGAGGCTATGTATCCATATCCTTTTGCCACTATCTTCGGGGCATACATGCTTTTGCTGTCATACTTTATTGCCACAGCTATCTTGGTAGGATTAGTTATAACCACATCTGCCTTGGGCACCTCCTGCATCATCCTGCTCATGGCCAACTGTCTCTGAAGATTTCTTATCCTTGCCTTTATCTTTGGATCTCCTTCTCTTTCCTTCATCTCTTCTTTTACCTCTTGCTTTGTCATCTTAAGATTCTGCTCATACTGGTATCTCTGAAACAGATAATCCAGTAAAGAGATGACAAGGAGAGCTGTTCCACATGACATCAGAAGCTTAAAACAGAGTTTTGATGCATACAGAAGAGTTTGAGAAACAGGGGCAGACATAAAGGAAGAAAGATTGGCCGCTTCAGGAGCCAGTACTTTATAGGCCAGATATCCTATGATAAAAAGCTTTATCATAGACTTTAAAAGTTCCACCAAGGCACTGATAGAAAATAGTCTTTTAAGTCCATTGACAGGGCTTATACGAGATAAATCAGGTGTTATGGCCTGAGTACTAAAAATAAATCCTGTCTGGATCAGATGAGAAAACAGAACAACTAATGTAAAAGTAATAAAGACAGGTGCTATTATCTTTAAGAAATACTGTTCGACACTTAGCATAAGAGTTATAATCATTGATAAACTTATAGAATGAGGAAGATTGCCCCAATAATATTCAAACATCTCCATCAAAGATAAATTGAAACTGTTACCGTAAAAATAGAATAGAATAGCAAGAGAAATTATCAGCAGTGCAGACGATAGCTCTCTTGTCTTTGGAACATTGCCCTTTTTCCTTGCCTCTTCCCGTCGTTTCGGGGTTGCCGGCTCTGTTCTTTCATCCTGAAATATAGACATATCAGCTCCCCATCAATTGAATTGTTTTATTTACATCCAATATCATCCAATACATCGTTTTTTTTATAAATTTAAAGAAAAATGGCATAAATATACCCATTATTATTAAAGATAATCCAATATATATAGGAAACGACAGCATAAAGATATTTATTTGAGGCATTGTTCTGGCGATTATTCCCATGGCAACATTTGTTACAAACATCGCCATAAGGATTGGTGAGGAAAGCTTGAGAGCGATCAAGAATATCCCGCTGGACACCATTATGACCTCCTTTAAGAACTGCTTGCCCAATATCTGGGATCCAACTGGAACATATTCAAAGCTTGAAATTATTGCCTTTATAAGATAGTGATGTCCGTTTATAGCGAAGAAGATTAAAAGAGCCAAAAGCTGTTTTAACTGGGAGATGAGGGGAATCTGGGTATTGGACAGAGGATCTATGATATTCATCACTGTAAGCCCCATCTGATAGGAAATATATTCACCAGCAAGCTGGATACCGTCGAATATGAACCGAACCACAAGGCCAATTGCTATAGCCAAAAGAAAATCCATCACAATGCTTATAAAAAGCTCTGCATTTCCCAAACCTGAAACATCTATATTCAGGCTACTTGCAACTATTAATCCCAAAAATCCACAAAATCCCATTTTTGTAATCCAAGGCACTATTGGAGAACCAAATATAGGAATAAACATCATTATTATGGCTATTCTTATGAATACAAGTATAAAAAGCATAGGATCCATATCTACCTCACCAAAGTCGGAATCTCAGAAATAAGACTTACTGTAAAATCCATCAGCTTTCTGAGCATCCAAGGCCCGCATATCATCATGACTATAAAAACGACTATTATCTTGGGAACAAATGTTAAGGTCATTTCCTGAATCTGGGTCATTACCTGAATAATGCTTATTAGTACTCCTATAAGGAGTCCTGCCAAAAGTATTGGCATGGAAATCACCAATATTATCTTAAGCGCCTCATAAGAAACATTGAGAACAAGCTCTGTATTCATACCTACACTCCAAAACTCTTTATTAAAGCCTCGATAAGCAAATGCCATCCATCCACCAGCACAAATAGCAGTAACTTAAACGGCAAAGAGATCATTACAGGTGGAAGCATAAGCATGCCCATAGAAAGCAAAACAGATGCAACCACCATATCAATGATCAAAAATGGAATGTATATGAAGAATCCTATTTCAAAAGCAGTCTTCAGTTCGCTCGTTATAAATGCAGGGACAATCACCCTCATAGGTAAATCCTCTGCTGTCCTTGGCCTTGGTAAATGAGCAATATCTACAAAAAGTGCCAGATCAGACTCCCTTGTCTGCTTCAACATAAAATCTCTCAGCGGGGAAATGGCTTTTTGATAAGCTGAATTCAAAGTGATCTCCTTTTCCATGTAAGGTGTTATGGCTTGTTGGTATATCTTGTTAAAAACAGGGGACATGAGGAAAAATGTGATAAACAGAGAAATACCTATTAACACCTGATTTGGAGGCATCTGCTGAGTGCCCAGCGCCTGTCTCAAAAGAGAAAAGACTATTATGATTCTGGTAAAGGAAGTAAGCATTATGATAATAGCAGGGGCAAGGGTGAGCAGAGTAATAATGCCTGCTATCTTCATTACTGTGCTCATATCATAGGGAATATAGCTGTTCATCTTCATACCCTCTTAAGCTGAGCAAACTTTTTCCTCAGCGCATCTGCTGCCTTTTGGCTGATGACAGAACTCTCTTGTTTGTCTTCTTCAGAAGCTGAATAGAAAGACTGAATAACACCTGGATTCAACTTTGTAATAAGCTGGATATTGTCAGCAGTTATTCCAAGCAGAAATTTTTCTTCTCCTACCTGAACAACAGCTATTGACTGCCTTGTCCCAAAGTAATGGACTCCCAAAATCTTTATCAACTGACTGTTTCCTTTATTTTTGAAAAAAAGCATCTTCTTCCATAAGAAAAGGCTCACTATCACAATACCTAAGACAGCACTAAGTGAGGCCACAAGATTTAACAAAGCCAAATGAACTCCTCCGCTGGAAAGCTCTCGTCCTGTGCTGGTAAACTTATTTGTTAGAGGCGCAGTTCTTTCAACGGATTGCTGTTTTTTACTCTTATCTTTGTCCTCATCTTTCTTAGCAGTCTGAGCATTTTGTTTAGGCCTGTCTTTAATTACTTTTTCCGTGCTTGTAGGAATGGCAAATATATCTTCATATTTTACAAAAGGAAGTTCTATATCTTCGTTTTTATTGTCCTTAGCTGATTTGATCTCTCTTTCTGAATTTACTTTTACATCTGAATCTAAACCTTTATCTGTTTGCTGATCCCTGATTTTCTGATCCTCCTTAGAAAGAGCTGTTTTAGTTTTATGAAATCTATCCAAGTAGTCCTTTGTAAACATAATTCCCAGCATGTAAGGATCCTCTGTAAGGAAGGTAATGCTTTTGTTGGAAAGAAGATCTTTTACTGCATCCTTGAAGACTAAGGTTATATTTATGTTTCCTGCCTTGTCTGCCAAAATAAAATCTTTAATTGCAGGGATCTTTTCTCGAACATGCTGAGCATCTTTTAACTCTGTGGCAAAATTATAAAGTATTATATTAAGTCTGTTGCCATTAAACTTTATTTTCCTATCTTTTTGTCCTGTTGGATTCTTAAAGATAAATATAAGCGCCTTTCCATTCTTTTTTGGGAGTACTCCAATATCTAAGATTCCATTTTTAGTAGCCCCGTAAGATAAAGGGGTAAAAAACAGGACAAAAAGGAATAGAGCTATTTTTTTAATAGTTCTAATCATTTTAACTGCTCCAATCTCTCCTTTTCACTTCTTATGGAAAGAATCCTAATGCCGTATTTCTCATTCACTACTACGACCTCTCCTTTTGCTATAGGCTTTTGATTTACCAGTATGTCCAAAGGCTCTCCTGCAGGCACAGGAAGCTCTATTATGGAACCCTCTCCAAGTCTTAATAATTCCTTTATGGTCATCTTTGTTCTTCCAAGCTCTACTGTAATGTGAAGTGGTATATCGAGTATAAGACTGATATTTGGGGATACCACTTCCTGCTCTGTCACATTTTTAAGTATATCCCTAATCTTCTCCTTTGCTATTGCCTGATTCATATTCTTCACCTCCAAAAATATTTGATATCCTAATCCCTTTATTTCCTTTTATCTCAACAGGATGCCCTTCAAAGCAGGGTATTCCCTCTATCTTTAAAAGGATCTTATCAGAGATATTTTTGTTTATATCCAGCATATCCCCTTCTTTAAGCTCTAAAAGTTCATCCACTCTTACATCAAGACTACCCAGTTCTACTGTGACCTCTACCTCTACATCCATAAGATCCTGAATAATGTCATCTGCCCAGCTCTTCCCTGAAGCCCTTCTCTTTGTCTTATCTAAGAGTTCTTTCAATGGTCTCAGGGAGTTATAAGGAAGGGCAAAGATCATATTACTACTCATCTCCTCTATGCTTACCTTTATAGAGATAACAATCATGAATTCATCTGGAGAAAATACTGTAAGAAGCTGAGGATTAAATTCTATTCCCTGAAGCTGAATTTCAGTATTTATTATAGAATTGAAGGCATCTTTTAGATCTCCTATGGCGAGTTCTACTACTTTTTTTATTAAGGACTGCTCCAAAAGGGCAAATGAAGTGAAATTTTTTCTCTTTATTCTGACACCAGGTCCACCACACAACAAGTCTATAAGTGATAAAGCCAGATCTGACTCGAGCAAAAAGAGGCATGAACCATTTAAGGCATCAATATTTAATATATTTATCCAGCATATACTGGGGAGAACGTCCACAAAGTCTCCAAAAGTAAG
Source organism: Desulfobacterales bacterium (assembly GCA_027064285.1). GTDB lineage: Bacteria > Desulfobacterota > DSM-4660 > Desulfatiglandales > JALVZP01 > JALVZP01. The sequence continues at coordinate 12,567 of JAMOPX010000033.1, forward strand.
GCTTTCATTATCCAAAAGTTCCATCCTGACTACCTTTCTTAATTTCAAAGAAAGAGAACCTCTAAAATTCAGAGTAAATCTGTGAAATATCATGGTAAGTACAGTAAGTAGTTTTGGAGGAAGATGTTTTTTTGCTATAAAATCATATGGTTCTACATTCTTACTGTCTATTTCTCTATCAGCCTTTATATCCAACTTTACTTCACCAAGACTCTGTCTCAAAACATCTATTTCTTGCTCTGTAAGAATCTTGCTCATGTCTTCTCCTATTGAATCACAAATTCAGTAAAATATACTCGGAGCACTTTTCCTGAAAGCAGGATCTTATCTACATTCTCTTTTATCTCGTCTCTAAGCCTCATCTTACCCTCCAAGGTGGCAATATCAGCAAACTTCTTTCCACTACGGCGTAATTATCGTGTCTCTTATCTCGGGTGTCTTCTATGACAAAGGTAATAATCATGTTTATGTATTCAGTAAGGGATTCCAGCTTGTTGAAAAAAGCGTTTTTTACAATTCCTATTGCCATTATTTCTCCTTTTAAAGGAAAATTTACGAGTGTAACTCCTATGGTTACTCCCACAACTCTTAGAAAAGATGGAACGTCTATGAATATGCTAAGACTACCGCCCAATAATATGGCCATTAGTATGAGGACAAATGCTGCTATCAGTCCTATTATGGCAATATCCATCTTATTTTAACCTCACCATCTCTTTTGTAATCTGACAGGCCTTCTTAGGATCTATAAATCCACATATAATGCCTGCTTTTTTCTTATCCATATAAAGCATGATCTTAGCTGCTGTTTTTGGATCCAGCTCTTCCATTATCTTTCCCGCCTTCTTTGGAGGTATAGATGCATAAAGATTTGCAAGCTGCATATATCTTTCTGTCTCCATACTCTTTATCTCATCCAGCTTTTCCTTTATATATTCTTTTATCTGCTGGAGCTTTTTTAGTTCTTCTGATATTCTTTTTTGCAGAATCAAAAGCTCTTTTTTTCTCCTCTCTATCTGAAGCTCTTTTATCTTGATGAGATTATTTCCTTTAAGCTGGCCAGTATATCCCTCACTGCTCATCACCATGAGCATCAGCATAGCTAAGAAAAATACTAATATTCCTTTTCCTCTATACATTTTCATAGACAAACCTGGTGTTTGAGATTTCATCAAAAAATTTCTGCTCTTCTCTTGACATCCTATATTCCTGATTCTTTTCCCATCTCTCTATCAGCTTTTCTATCAGCTTTTTCTGTTTAGTGGCTTCTATTAGTTGGTTTAGCTTTTCTTCATATTCCTTCTTTATTTCCAAAAGCTCATTCCTCATACTTTCTGTCTTGGCATACACATACAAAAGCTGATGTGAAATGGACTCTAAGACATAAAGATCAACATCACCTTCTTGGAGTCGTCTTTGAGATTCGAGCAGCTCTTTTCTTTTTTCTAAAAACAGAGCCACTTCCTTTTCCTTAGAAATCAACTTTTCGTAAATATCTGCTATCTCTTTTGCCAATCTTTTTTCTCTTACAGATCTAAAATCTTTAACAAGCTCCAAACTTGCCCTATTCATTGAATAACTCCTTTAATTCTTTTGTGCTTTGTTCCAAGCTTATGTATTCAAATATGCCTTGCTTTAAGAATTCCCTCAGCCTATCAATCATCTTTATTGCATAGTCTATCTTTGGATTGCTTCCTTTTGAATATGCACCAATATTTATCAGGTCTTCTGCCTTTTCATAGGTTGCTAAAACATCTCTAAATCGATTTGCCAGCTTATGATGTTCCATTGAGGTTATATCAATCATAATCCTGCTTATGCTGTTCAATACATCTATAGGAGGATATTGATTCTGTCTTGCCAGATCTCTGGAAAGTATTATATGTCCATCTAGAATAGATCTTACTGCATCAGCTATGGGATCATTCATGTCATCTCCTTCTACAAGCACAGTATAAAAGCCAGTAATACTTCCTTTTTCCCATCTTCCTGCCCTTTCTAAAAGCTTTGGCAGAGTAGCAAAAACAGAAGGGGTATATCCCTTGGTTGCAGGTAGCTCTCCTCCTGCAAGTCCTAATTCTCTTTTCGCCATGGCGAATCTGGTCACAGAATCCATTATTAGCAAGACATCCATTCCCTTGTCTCTGAAGTACTCTGCAATTGCTGTAGCAACAAATGCCCCTCTCATCCTAATAAGAGGAGACTGATCTGAAGTCGCCACCACAAGCACACTAGTACTAATGGCATCCCTTACATGCCTTTCTATAAAATCCCTTACCTCTCTTCCTCTTTCTCCAATAAGAGCCACCACTTTGACATCTGCCTTTGCATTTCTAACCATCATGCCTAAGAGTGTGGTCTTACCTACACCACTGCCGGAGAATATGCCCATCCTCTGTCCTTTTCCTATGGTGATAAGACCATTGATTGCTCTTACCCCAACATCTATGGGCTCATCTATGGGGATTCTGCTGAGTGGATTTGATGGATTTCCATAGAGTAGATATTCTTTTTCTACTTCTATTTCTCCTTTACCATCTAAGGGTTGACCTAATCCATCTATTACCCTTCCCAAAATCTGATCACTTACTCCAATGGTTGCTTGCTTTTTCAGATGAACTATTCTGCTCTCCGGCAATATCCCTTCTGTTCCCTCAAAGGGCATAAGTAGTATGTGGCTATTACTGAAACCTATAACCTCTGCCTTTACTTTTTTGTCTTCTGCAAAAATCTCACATATATCACCTATAGCAGCCTTTATTCCTACAGCCTCTACCACAGTGCCTACCACTTTAGTGATCTTTCCTGTGACAGTGAGCGGATTTAATTGATTAAGTTTAAACTCTATTTCTCTTACACTTGTCCCTATCATTTCCCATTTCCCAAGAGTAGTTTTTCTATAGCTTTTAATTGGGTTTCTATCCGGGCATCTATTTCTGAAAATCTTGTTTCAACAATACATCCTCCCTTTATAGCGATCGATTCGTCCTTTTGAAGCAGAAGCTCATCTACATCCAAAAGCTCTTTAAGTGCCTCTGCATCTTTGAGTTTTTCATAGTCTTCTGGATGAAGCCTTATTATGACCTTATCTTTTTCAACTGCATTGGTGAGTGCTTCTTTTATGTTGTTTATAAGCACCTCTGTGTTCTGAGATACCTCGACCTTAATCACCTTCCTGGCCACCATAAGGGCTATCTTTAAAATGTCTTCATCTGCTTGAGTAATTATCTCTTTTCTTAGGGATGAAATGTGTTTAACAATCTCTGTAAGCTTAGAAACAGTATTTAAGATTATATGTCTCTTTTCCTTCTCATGTGCTTCTTTTATCTTTTCTATTTGTTCCTGTGCCCTTTTTTCTGTCTCAGCTTTTCCCTTTTCTATTCCCTCTTGTAGGCCTCTTAAGTAGGCCTCCGTTTTTACTTCCTCTAAGTCTATCTTTTGCTCCTCTTCCCTATGTTTCCAAGGAAAAGAATCTCCAAAAAGTGGCTTTATCTGAGGCTGGTTATACAAATACATCTCCTTCTTAACCTCCCTGCTGTAATATAATCTTTCCTTCGCTCTCCAGTTTCTTTGCTATATCCACTATCTTCTGCTGAGCATTTTCTACATCTTTTATTCTTACAGGTCCCATTACCTCCATATCCTCCATCATCATCTCTCTTGCCCTTTCTGAAAGATTTATTAAAAACTTTTCCTTTAGCTCTTCAGTGGCTGTCTTCAAAGCAAGGGCAAGATCTTTAGTATCTATTTCTCTAAGGAGTATCTGAATACTTCTATCATCTAAGTTGCCCAGATCATCAAAGATAAAGAGCTGTTGTTCAATTACAGAAGCGAGATCAGGATCTATTGCTTGAAGCTCATTTAGAATGGACTCTAAGGTCTTGAAATCTAAGGTTTTTGCCAGCTCCACCACCTTATTTATTCCTCCTCTGTGTCTGCTTTGAGAAGAAGCAGAACTCGCTATCTTTTCCTTTAAGGTCTTTTGTACCTCTTCTATTACCTCAGGCGGGATACTCTCCATTCTGGATATGCGATAAATAACCTCTGCCTTTATGTGATCTGGTAGTTCTGTCAAGATTTCTTTTGCACTGGAAGGTGCCAAGGAAGATATTATCAGGGCTATTATCTGGGGATGTTCATCCTGAATCAGGGTAGCAAGCATCTTGGTATCAAAGGCAGCCTCTATGGTATCTGGTTTAAATGCATCTATCACCTGGCCTAATTCAGCACTTTTCTTTTCTTCCAAAACCTTTGCCACTACATTCTGTAGAAACTCTTTTGCCTGATGTATAAGTGCAATGTTTTCTGCTTTTTCCTTTACTTCTCTTAAGATGTTTTCCACGGTCTCCTGAGAAACCATGTCCAGTTTTGCTATGGTTTTTGTAATAATCCTTATCTCATCTTCACTCAGGTGCCGCATTACCTGAGTAGCAGTTTCTGGATCCAAAGTAAGAAGAAATATGGATGCCTTTTGAGGTCCTGTTAATCCTTGCATGCTCATAACTCCTCCTTTGCTTCTTTAAGCCAGAGTCTTGTAAGATATGCGATCCTTTCAGGATCCTCTTTGGCAATCTTCTTTACCTCCTCATGTACAGGAAGCACCTTTATCTCTTCAGATTCTGCCAGCTTTTGAGCCTCTATTTCATTAGAAGGTTCTGGAATCTCCTGGCTTTCTTCCTCTACTTTCTCTACAACCACAGGCTGAGGAATAAGTTCTTTTACCAGCTTTCTAAGACTCATAATTAAAAGAAACATAATGGTGGTGGCCATCAGACCTTTTATAAGAGGGATTATTATATGAGAAAGCATAGGTATCTGTTTGAAAAATGCAGTAATATCCTTCTCTTGAGAAGCGACCTTTATCTCTTTAAATGGCATATTAACTATCTCGATCTGATCCCCTCTTTGCTTTGAGTATCCAATGGCCTTTTGGACCAACAGTTTAAGCTTTGTCATGTCTGAAGGGCTGTATTTTCCATCTACTAAAACCGCTGCTGAAACCCTTGTTATCCTGCCCGCGAGCTCTTTTATAGACTGGACCGTCTTTCCTATCTCATAATTCACAACCTTATTGGTTTCATTCTGGATATTCTTCTGAGTACTTACTTGCTTTGAAATGCCAGAGGTACTTGTATTAGGAATATTAGAAAGCACACCAGGTACACCCATGGGAATAGGCTGATCACCAGTGCTTTTCTTTTGCAGTATCTGCTCGCTTCTAACTGCTACATTATAGGGATCATAACTTTCTATGTTCTTTTTTATCTCAGAGAAATCCATATCTACAGAAACCTTGGCAATAACCTTTCCCTTTCCCGTTACTTTCTCCAGAAGGGTTACAATCTTATCCTCTATCTCCTGCTCCAGCTCATTCTTTATCTTTATTTGAGCCCCAGAACTCAGACTTTGCTTTTTCACTCCTGCCAGAATATGACCTTCTGAATCGAGCACAACTACCCTCTTTGAGCTTAGTCTTGGCACTGCAGATGCCACTAAATAGACTATGCCTTGAATCTCTTCCTCTGTAAGCATACGATTTGGTCTGATCTTCAAAACCACAGATGCAGAAGGCTCTTTTTGTTTGGATATAAAGAGAGACTCCTTTGGCATGGCAATGTGAACCCTTGCCCACTCTACTTCCTCTAAAGACTCTATTGTCCGAGAAAGCTCACCCTGAAGTGCTCTAAGATAATTTATACGCTGGGCAAAATCGCTTATTACAAGATTGGTCTTGTCAAATATCTCAAAACCAACTCCTCCACCCCGTGGAAGCCCTTGAGAGGCTAACTTAACCCTCAACTCATACACATCCTCAAGGGGCACATATATTCTCCCACCTTCTTTCAGTTTATAAGTGACCCTCATATCCTTTAGTTTTTTTATGATTTGAGCAGTGTCATCTGGGTTTAGATTGGAATAAAGAAGTCCATACTCAGGTGACCTTATCCACATTATTGAAACCACTGCTACACTTATAAGAAGAGAGAAAACCACTCCCAGGATGATCTTCTGTGCTGGAGTAAGCTCTTTAAGTCTTTCTGATATGGAAGTAATACAATCCTTCATTACAGCTGCATCCTCATTATTTCTTGATATGCTTCAATGAGCTTATCTTTTATCTTCATAAACAGCCTAAAAGATATGTCTGCCTTTTCCACAGCCAGTACCACTTCATGTACATCTCTTTTTCCAGAGAGAAACTCCTCTATCATCTTATCAGCCCTATGCTGCTCCATATCCACCTTCTGGATATAGGTCTTTAAAAGCTCTGAAAAAGAAGAATCTATTTTGCTCGGCTTTTCTTTTAAGACATCAGAAAATGAAGTAAGCTCTACTCTATCAACCATTTTAACTCCTTGTATTTATTCTCTAATTGCATAAGCTCTAACTGAGTGTTAGCAGCCCATCTTATGAATTTATCTCCTTTCAGGCTTTTAAGTATGGAAGCGCAACTCTTATGATTGCCAAGATAGTAATAACAGTTGGCTATCTGAAGCTTTATAAAGTCGCTATCAGGGCATTTTTTGCAAAGCTTCTGTGCCTTTTTATAGTATAGAAGAGCTTTTTTAAATTGCTTCTGGGAAAATAGTATATTTGCAATAGAAATAAGGGCATTTAATTGATACTCTGATTTTGATTTTCCTTTGATGAGCAGAGAATAGTAATGAATAGCCTTTTTGAAATCACCTAAGTGGTAATAAGTATTTGCCAATAAGTAGCAGGCCTCTGGAGCTAATATAGCCTTGTTTTTAAAAAGCTTGACCACATCTGAGAATCTTTTTTCTTTATAAAGGGCCTTTGCCAGCACAAGCATAAGTTTGGAAGATAGTTTGTTCTCAAAAGGCATGAGAAGATTTATGGTCTCTTTATATCTTTCAAGCAGATTGGATATGGATGCGATCTCCAGCAAATGGTTCGCTGGATCAGACATATACAATCTGAGTGCATCTTTATACGCACCTGTTTTATACTTGGCCTCTGCCAATATCTCTACTGCATGGGAACTCAGAGAAGAAACAGGAACATACTTTTTTACAGACTCGTAAAGACTGCATATCATTCTGAATGATTTCTGCTCGTAAAGCTGGGACATCCGTTTCTCCATGGCTTTTTTAAGTAATCCTCTTGCATAATCCTGGAAGGTGCTAAAAGGATTCTGTTTTATAAAATACATGATCAATTCTATAGATCTTGAGCTTTTTCCTTGCTTTAAATAAAGAGAAGCAATCCTGAGCTCTGCAAGATGCTTGAGTTTTATCAAATCACGAGGAGCATCCCTTAAGATTTCTTTGTATGCATCTGCTGGCTTAAAATAGGATTTATATTCTATGCTTTGTGGTACATTTATATCAGGATGAGAAACTCCAATATCAGCCATTCTGAATTTACTGATCCAGTATTCATTCGTATCCTTGTATAAAAGGATAACCTTGGAATATATCTTTAAAGCTTTTTTATAATCCTTCAGATTTAGAAATGAGTCTGCTGCCTTAACCAAAGAGAAAGGAGCAAAAGATTTATTTCTGTATCTCTGAGCTACCTCCAGATATATCTCTGCCGCTCTTTTATAATTACCGCGATCAAAATATATATTGGCTAAGTTAAGATATGTCTTAGGATGAGAGATAAGATAATCTTTCCCTTTAGGACTCTTTAAGGCCTCTTGATAAAGAGCAAAGGCTGCCAATGAGTTGTGAATTTCATAATAACAGTCTCCCATCTGAAAAAGTATTTTTGTTCTCAGACCCTGATCTTTTATGATAGACAGTGCCTTTCTGAACCATTTGATAGCAATATCGTATTTTTTGCTCTTTTGAGCCTTGTCTGCTCTTGAAATATAGGATGATACATCCAGAGACCAAACAGGAGAGTAAAGCATAATGAAAAGAATGGTTATTTGGATGGTTATTTGGATCGTGCGCCTCATGTCTCATCCCTTGATCGTTTGCTAATATAACCATCAAAATCTATGCCAAGAAAAAAGTGAGGCTATTGTTAAAAAGAGAAATTTTTATATGTGCCATAATGGCACACATGTAAACTTATGACATATACAGTATGGTAAACTTTTTGATTAATAACTGACCTTATTACGCAAAAGTTTTTATCTCACAAGGGAGGGATAACAGCGAATGCTATATTGAGGCAAAAGGATTTTTCGTCTGCTTATACTGCATACAGATAAAACAGAAACTTTTGCGTAAAGTCAGTTATTAATAAAGGGAGGTAAAAACAGTTAACAAAAAGTATATATTAGCATACAACAGATTTGTATAGAAACAGGTGCTTTTAAGTGCATAAAAGCTTTTATGATATTTACAGGGATACACTTTTAGAGGAAGAAAGAAGAATTGATTACAGTTCAGTGTC
>JAMOPX010000034.1 GCA_027064285.1 Desulfobacterales bacterium
AGAAATTTGAGTATCAGAGAGGTTATAAGTTTAGCACCTATGCTACATGGTGGATTAGGCAAGCTATTACCAGAGCAATCGCTGATCAAGCAAGGACTATAAGAATACCTGTTCATATGATAGAAACCATTAATAAGCTTATAAAAACCACCAGAATGTTAATACTCGAATATGGAAGAGAACCGACTCCAGAAGAGATTGCTGAAAAAATGGGCTATCCAGTAGATAAAGTAAAAAAAGTTTTAAAGATAGCAAAGGAGCCTATTTCTTTGGAAACACCAATAGGTTCTGATGAAGACGGCAGTCATTTAGGAGATTTTATTGAAGATAAAAAGTTTGATTCCCCAAGTGAAGCAGCAATAAAGAGTGATTTGGCAGAGCAGACCAGAAAGATATTAAAAACTCTGACTCCAAGAGAAGAAAAGGTCCTGAGGATGAGATTTGGAATTGGTGAGAAGGCAGATCATACGTTGGAAGAAGTAGGAAAAGACTTCAATGTAACAAGGGAAAGGATAAGACAGATAGAGGCAAAAGCACTCAGGAAACTCAGGCATGTAAGCAGGAGCAGAAAGTTAAAAAGCTTTGTTGAATAAGTTTAAATTATAGTGCTCTGTCAATCTTGGTTTTTTAAAAGAGGATACAAACGTTTGGGTTTTATCCGAGCATGGTGGATGGTAAATCTCCAATCAACTTTTACGAAATTATTATTTCGCTCTTTTTCCCAAAGGCGAACAGATATAGTGCTCTATCAGCCATGAAAATTTCTATTCTTATACCAAAACTGTTGAGGAATTCTCTTTATAAGGTGTATAGTTAGGTATTCATTCTGATTACCAGATGTATTAAAATGTAGCTAAATTATTACATATCTGGTAATCAGAAGAATCAACCCTGCTTAAAAGCGAACTACTACTCCTTATCCCTATGAGGGACTCAGGAGATACTTTGTAAAGAAAATCTATAAGTTTTAAATTCTCAATCAGTCCTGGGGAGTTCTCTCCCACTCTTGCTATGTTGTATAAGCCTACAAGATCTGCATTAAAAAGCTTATTTAAAATCTTAATTTCCATTAACTCTCTTACTTTTGTGTTTTGAAATGTAATATTTTTGAAATATATTGTCAAGTATAGCTAAAAATTAATAACTATACCAATACTGGTTTAAAATACTCCTTTATAAGAAATTTCTATATAATTTTATTATCAACAAACAAATGGCTGACTTGTAGTTCTTTAATGGAAAATTTATAAAGTGAATGCCTAATTGGTAGTAGAAAGGATGTTTCAGGATATAAAAAAGCATTAAAAAACAAGCTGTTTTATCTAACTGATCTTACGCAAAAGTTTTTATCTCACGAGGGAGGGATAACAGCGAATGCGGTAGAGGGGCACAAGGGTTTTTCGTCAGCTCCGAGTCTCTCGGGCTGGTCTTTTCTGTGACTTATCTGCGGGGGATACCTGCTCCCTCCGCATTCCCGTCACTCAAATGTTAATCAAATATGCTTACCAATGGGCTTGGATGTCTGGTAAAGGACTATACTTGTTTTGGAGAGACTTGAGTGACGGGCTGCGGTTTCCCCGATAGATAACCCACGAATAGACAGCGCCCTTTCGACAGTCGCATCCGAAAAACTCTCTTGCCCTTATTCCACGTCCGGTCTTACCCCTATACTGCATACAGATAAGACAGAAGCTTTTGCGTAAGCAGTTATTTAATAGAAGAATTGGAAAATGCTGTATGTAAAATAGTTAACTCTTTTACACCTCAGTCCTTAAAAAGGCTTACTTTTTTATCCTTATAGTAAGGAGGCTTTTATTGCTTCTTCATCATCTATGACCAGAGCTCACTCTGAGTGAAACTTTTTCTTTTGTTTTAAGGTGCTATTTGATATAGCGGCGGGCAGATATATTATAAAAGTAGTGCCTATTCCAGGTTCGGATTCAACATTTATGTATCCGTGATGTTTGGCAATTATACTTGCTACAATTGAAAGTCCTAATCCACTACCAGATTCTTTCGTAGTAAAGTAAGGCTCAAATATCTTATTTAGATGCTTTTTGGGTATTCCCACTCCTTCATCTCTAATAGCTATTTTTACGAAATTTCCCTTTAAAGGAACATCTCTTTCTCCATCTATTTTTACATTTTCTGCTTTTATAAATATATTTCCTCCTTCTGGCATTGCCTGTATAGCATTTATAATAAGATTTGCAATTACTTGACTTATTTGCCCCTCGTCTACTAACACATGCCAAAGATCATTAGACAGATCAAAATGAGCTTGTACCCTTGTTCCACTAATATGGAACATGGTTACTTCTTTTATTATTTCAGCTATATTTTCTACTTCTAATATTAGTTCCCCCCCCTTTGAAAATGTGAGGAGCTGTCGTGTTAAAGAAGTGGCTTTTTGTAATTCTTTCCGTGCCATATCGAGGTAGGAGTTTACAAGAGAGCCTGGAGGAGAATTCATTTTTGCTAATTCTATGCTTCCTAAAATTCCTCCTAAGAGGTTGTTAAAGTCATGAGCAATCCCTCCTGCTAATATGCCAATAGAGTGCAATTTTTCCATATATATCATTCTTTCTTCTTCTTTTTTCTTTTCTGTTATGTCTTTGAAAAGCTCTACTTTTATAATATGCCCATCTTTATTAGTAATTTCGCTTAAATGTATTTCAAAAGTTCTCCCTTTCATTTCTTTAACAATAATTCTTTTAGATTCGCATATCTGGCAAGGTGAGTCTAACTCATGAATGGATTTGTAACATATTTTTCCTCTTTGGTCTCCAAACCATTTTTGTAATGGAGAATTCATGTGAATAATTTTAAAATCTTCATCTACCATAAGGATTCCAATATCTGATATATCTAAGGCAGCAGATAAATTGTTTAAATTCTTCTGTTGAGCAGAAATTTGTTTCATATCTTTTTCTATAATACCTGATACCCATAGTATAAATGATAAGCCTAATAACCAAACAATAGAGTATCCTGTTATATAAATTAACATATATTGTTTCTCTAACCGTAGATACTTGGACAAAGGCACTTGGATACTAAGCGCACCTTTTATATCTCCCACCCTATACTCTGAATGACATTTAAGACATGACTTTTTTACTAATAAAGGTTTTATGAGACATAGATATTTTTCTCCCTTTTCCTCAATTAAGTTAATCATTTCTTTTTTCTGTCCCGTCTTAAAAAGCTTAAGAGCTTTCTTTTCCCACTCGTTTGGAATATTGTTTGGATTAACAGGATTAAGAGAAGAAATATGAGCCTTTTCCCCAAATTGTTTTTCAATAACTTTATAAACTAAACGGATCATATAAGCAGGATTAATAAGGGCAAGTTTTTTGCCAGACTTAGTAATTAACTCATATTCAACACCCATTTTTTTTAGATATGGATTAGAAATAATGTCTTTTGTTACTTTTACATAAATCCCTCCCATTTTAGAATTCCATTCCCTATATGCTATATCTCTTTTCCACAAAGCATTTGCTTCTTCTTTTGCTATTGTTAAGATATGACATTTCGTACTATATACCATTGATAAAAACAGAAAAAAACATAAAACAGTCCATCCTATTGCACTTATATTTCTATAACTGGAAATCTTTTTAAGATTACTCAAGTTGCCACCTTTTTTATAAGTTATTGAATGTTAAAGCTCAGAACAAATAAAGCAAGTTTCAGTAGAAAACCATATAGAGTTACAGCATGAATCTTTTTTGGAAATAATCCATTAAGACATGAACCTATTGTTTCTATAAATTTTCTACTCACTTTTGCAATAAATTGTTTAAATGGATCAAATCTTTTTGAATTCTTTTTTCTTATTGGCATTAAGTTTATTTTTTCTACTTCTTTAAGCAAGTCTTTAATTTCATAATCTGCATCATATCTTCTGTCAGCATAAAGAATTGCCCCTCTTCTTCAAATTCTTTAAGTTGTTCCTCCTTCATCTTCCCGGCGTATCCCTTTACTTTCCATTCAAGTAACCCTTCTAATCCCCCTTCCTTGTATTTCTTTTACAAAAATCCACGCCAGAAAGCCCCTAAGCTTCAGCTATGGGATGAATGGCGTATCATTCATTATAATAAGCGCCTGTTCGAAAAATCCTTTTAAACAGGCTTATATATTCTTGAATAGTAA
>JAMOPX010000035.1 GCA_027064285.1 Desulfobacterales bacterium
CACTTGGCTCAAACATAGAACAAAACTACACTATCAAACAAAAACATATAATTATTACTGAATTAAAATCAACCTTGCAGGATCTAAAAGAAGTTATAACTCAAAAAGATAGAGAAATAAAAGAAGTTGTAGCTCAAAAAGATAGGGAAATAAAAGAAATTATAGCTCAAAAAGACAAAGAAATAAAAGAAATTGAAACAGAAAAGCTGAAAATTTTTGAAGAACTTAATATCATTAAATCCACTTTAAGTTGGCAACTAATAACAAAATTTCATTCATTAATCGACAAAACCTTACCCATAGGGACAAAGAGGAGAAGATACTATGAATTAGGAAAGTCAATATTAAAGATTATTATAAATGAAGGATGGAAAGCTCTTTGGCATAAATTTAAGCAATATATATATGAACAAAATGTTATCAGATCGGTTGAAAATCAAATTATTCCTTTTAGACAAAAAAGCCTGAGGAATTTTCCCAAGATTTCTATAATAATAGTTACATATAACTCAGAAAAAACCATAACAAAACTTTTAGATTCTATATTGCAGAGCAGTTATCCTACTGAAGCTATAGAAGTTATAGTAGTTGATAATAATTCACAAGATAAAACAAAGGACTTAATTTTATCCTTTGCAGCAGAACATCAGAACCAGCTGTATATAAAGTTAATTATTAATAAAAAGAATTATGGTTTTGGTAAGGCAGTAAACATAGGAGTAAAACAATCTGATTCAGACTATGTATTATTACTCAATCCAGATTGTCAGCTCTTTAAAGAAACTATAAATGAGTTAATTTCTATAGCCTTATCAACAAAACAGCATGGTTTTTGTCTCTGGGAAGCAAGACAGGTTCCTTTTGAACACCCAAAGATTTACAATCCTGTTACTTTAGAAGTAACTTGGAGTTCTGCGGCCTGCTGTTTAATACACAAAAAAACATTTGAAGAAATTGGCGGCTTTGATGAAAATATTTTTCTATACTTAGAAGATGTGGATCTATCCTGGCGTTTCAGGTTAAATGGATATAAATTGATGTATGTGCCTTTTGCAAAGGTTTTTCATGACACATATGAAGATCTTACTACAGTAAAAAGTCCACAATACTATAATTCTTTGCTATACCAATTTTATTTAAGATACAAATATGGAAGACTATCTGATGTATTGATTTACTATCCAAGATTTTTATACTTGATAGCAAAAGCTCCTAACAACCTTCCTAAGGAAAGGCTAAATTTAGCCAAACAATTCATTAAACATTATTTTTTAATACCAGATGCCATCCTTTTTAGGATAAAAAACAGAAAAAAACTCAATTCATTTAAGCCATTATTTTTAAATCTTGATTTCGAAGTGCATCGCTTAGGAGCAGATGTTAAATACATCGGCTTTGAAAAAGCTAACAACCTTCCTTTGGTCTCTATCATCATTAGGACAATAGGAAGAAAAGGTTTTTTAAAAGAAGCACTAACATCAGTAAGGAATCAGACCTATAGTCCCATAGAAGTAGTGGTTATAGAAGATGGACCAAACTCTGTAGAAGATATGCTTAGAGCTGAATTTAGTGATATGGATATAAAATATTTTAGTTTAGAAAAAAGATGCGGAAGATCAGTAGCTGGTAATTTTGGATTATCAAAGTGTCAAGGTGAATATATATGTTTCTTGGACGAAGATGACCTGCTGTACTCAGATTATGTAGAGACAATGATTTCATTTATTTTAAATAATGAGGATAAATATATGCTCGCATATTCCATAGCTTTTGAAGTTCCTACAGAGGTCATCTCTGATGAACCATTAAAATATATAGAATACGATTATAAAATTATTCATAACGAAGATTTTGATAAAGCTGCTCTATTAAATCATAATTTTATTCCTATTCAATGTGCTTTTTTCCATAGAGAACTATACGAAAAGCTTGGAGGTTTTGACGAAAATTTAGAATACTTAGAAGATTGGGATTTATGGATCAAGTATTCAAGTTATACTGACTTTCTCAAAGTGCCAAAGATATTATCCTTATACAGGATCCCTGCAAATAAGGAGCTCCAAAAAGAAAGACAAGAAAGATTAGATAATTATTATTATATAGTAAAAAATAAATGGGAAAAAAGGGGGTTTATGTAAAACAATATATATGCTAACTTTTTTTGGTAATCTTGGTAAAAAAATATTGACAAAAAGAAGAGTCTTTGTATAGAAACATAATGAAAGTAAAAAATTTTAAGGAGGGTAGGTATGGGTGCGATACCACAATGGTTTGATGAAAGTTATTACATAAATGAAAAAGCAAATCAGTTGTTAAGTGAGTATCCAGAGCAGTACCAAGACTTGGATACTGCTAAGGAGGCATTCTTAGATGCCTTGGATCAACAAGGGTTAACTACATATGATCATTATGTACTTTGGGGAGATGAGGAAGGGCTTTCTCCTAATCCTTTATTTGATAGAGAATACTATATAAATCAAAAAGCACAGCAGCTTGTAAATGCGGGTGAAGCAACAGATATAGATGCAGCAAAAGAGAAATTTTTGGATGCGCTTGAAGAGTTAGGCATGACTGTATATGAACACTTTCATAAATGGGGATGGAAAGAAGGGATAAATCCTTCAGATGTATTTGATTTAGACACATATTTCTCTAATAAGCTTAATCAGTTAAAAGAGTTAGACCCTGATACATACGGTAATTGGACAGTAGATGATGTAAAAGATGCATTTGATAATGCAGGACTTGATCCTGCGGAACATGCAATCCTTTATGGAAAGGATGAAGGGGTAGTTCCTTCTGAGGCTCTTGACGAAATTGAAAAAGCACAAAATCCAGGGCAAAACTTTACTCTTACTTCAGATACCGACACAATTACGGGCACAAGCGGAGCAGACACCATCACTGGAGTAGTTTCTGCTTTAAGCAAAGAGAAAACTCTTAATTCAACAGATCAGATAGATGGTGGCGAGGGAAAGGATACAATTGAGCTTGATGTAAAAGGGAGTTTCTCTGGTTTTAGTGGAGATGGAAAACTTGCAAATGTAGAGATTGTAAAGTTAACAAATTCTGGTGATGTAAGCAGAACATTTACAGCAAAAGGAGTTTCAGGAGTAGAAAAATACATAATTGAATCAGACAGTAGCACAGTAAACTTAAGCAGTCTTGCAGAAATTCCAGATGAAGTAGCTCTGAAAGTAGCAAAAGATACCACAATAGGGTTTGCTGCCAATGTAACGAATGGAAGCTCAGATGCAATGACAATTAAAGTGGAAGACATGGGTTCATCAAGCAAGGCTATTACAATAACAGCAAATGGCATAGAAAATGTAACATTAAATTCAGCAGGCAGCAGTGGTAACTATATCACCCTTACAGATGATGCTATTAAGGAATTAACGATTCAGGGAAGTTCAGATCTAACCTTAGGAGGCTTAGCTGGAACACTTACGTCTGTAGATGGATCAAGTGCGACAGGAAATTTAACTATTGATCTTACAAATGCAGACACAAGTCTTGGAACTATTAAAACTGGTTCAGGAGATGATTCTGTAAAGGTAGATCTTGCTAATATAAAAGTAAATGCAGAAATAGATGGTGGTGATGGATCAGACACATTAATAGTTTCTAAAGGCCAAGGCACTGTTCAGTTTACTATGGGAAGTGTGGAGACTGTTCAATTTGATGCTATTGAAGGCGATGTAACATTTTCAGCTAAGAATACTTCTGGGGTTGAAAATATAGTAGCTACGGAGAATGTAGCTAAAAATATAACTGTTGCAAATCTTGGAAATACAGACTTAAATGTTGAGCTTCAGGGAAAAAATGAAAATGCTGGCTCAATTTCGCTGGATCATTCAGGATCAACTGTAGTAAAAGTAGATAGCCCATCTTCTAATGCAACTGAATCAAATCCAGATAATAACCAGTTAGATGTAACATTTCAAAATTCAACAAAGTTGGATTTGCAGGTAGCATCTAATATGGCATATTCTGGAGATATTACTGCTAATAATGTAGAAAGCATTACCATTTCTGCAGATGGACAGTTAGGTGTAACCGGTAAAGCTGCAACAATCACTGCAGGGGATGCCACATCAGTAATAATATCAAAGGTAGCCCATGATTCAGCATTGCAAATAAATGC
>JAMOPX010000036.1 GCA_027064285.1 Desulfobacterales bacterium
GTATCCGTCAGATTCAAGCCAAAGCTTTGCGTAAGCTTAAACACCCTTCATGTATGCGAAGACTTATAAGGCTTTGGAAATAAAAATTTTGTCTGAGATGACCCCCAATTTTTGTGAGATGCTCCCCAATATTTTAAGGTGCTCATCAATATTTGAACAATAAATCACCCATTTTTTGTTCATACTGCAATTTTGTTGTATTCCTTGCCATAATAGATTAGGTATTTTGTAATCAAGAAATTAAGGCAGTCTTTCTTTTCTGTTTTCTATTCACTGCATTTTCTTTTTCTGTCTTTCTTTTCTTCTGTTTAAGCTTTCTTTTCTTCTCGCTTAAGTTCATAGACCCCTTTTCTAACTTCAGTAATCTGCCAGTTCCTAAGCTTTCCTATCTCCTCAAGAGCTTTTCTTAACTTTCTTCTTCTCCAATATCTGATCTTTCTATCCTTAGATCTATCTCCATAGATATGTTCTTCAAGCATATCCAAAGAGATCTTTCCTGCTTTACCAGGCAGAAGCCAAGCAGAAAGCCAAGAAAGAACAATAGCTACTGTCCCTTTTAGCTGAAAGATTGCAGCATCTATCAGTGGTCTATATCCACCAAGAGGTTTACCAAGAATAGCATTTGCTACAAAAGGATTAACTGCTACAAAAAAACGCCCAGTTTCATAATTAACAGCATAACTTATAAGAGCTGAAGACATTCTTCTTACTTTACGACCTTCTCTTTTTGCAGTAACAGTTACAGTTGTCCTTGAAAGACGAATAAGACTGTTTTCAAGCTGCTTTATGTGATTCCTTCCAATACGCCCTTTTAAAAAGGGACTAAAAAATTTGCTATAGCTTACCAGCTTGGAAGAGCGAATAACAGGCAAGGTTCTGCTATTTTCAACACAAGAGATATGATCACTAAATAGATAAAGCTGCTGCACAATTTTTCCATCTATACCATCATATTCTTTTACCCATGGATCTAAAACTACTTTACCAATTCCAGCAAGCTGAACTAAGCGAAGAAAAACTTTTAGATCATCTTCTCCCAGCTCTTCAAAACAGGCAAATTCATATTCCAGCTCATCAAAGATAAGCACAGTGCCTGGGTATTCCTTCTTTTCTGGAAATTTCCAGATCCATTTAACCAAGCGTCCTTTTTCACGGCCTTTTTTATCTGATATAGGCCTAAATAAAGACGCAAAGTGATGACCGATATCACTTTTTATAAACCTTGCTTCTTCAAATGGAGTATCTTCTTCAGAAGCACGCTTTATTACAATGCCTTTATTCTGCTCCAATGATCTTTTTGATCTTTTCTGGGGCATCAGAAGGCCACCTTAAATAGGATCTTTTAAGCTTTTTTTCTTCTATTGCAAGTTTTCTAATCTCTGGATATCTCATCATGTAGTATCTCATTCCACTTTCAGAAATTCCAAGTGCTTCAGCAACCTGTCTTGTGCTTAAGTGCTTTTTTTTCTCTTTCATTGCATCTCTCCTGTAAAGACATTAAATGTAAATGTGTATTCTATTGGACTTCCTCCTTTAAGTTCAGCTCCTCCACGATTCTTAGCAACTATTAAACGATTTTTCCTTTCTCCTGGAGTTCTTTCTTCTTCTTTTACCAGAAGAAATCCTGCAAAAAGTGCGTATTCAATATCTCCACTTTCTTTAAATACTTCTTTAAGTGATTTACTTCCTTTAAGAGCTTGTTCTACTGCTTGCCTTGCTGTAGTTGAAATCACAATAACAGGAACTTCATGTTTGTTTGAAATTTCAGCAAGCTCTCTTACTGCTTCTGTTACACCTAATCTCAGTTCAGTATTTTTATTAAAGCGAAGCATTTGAAGATAATCAACTGCAACAAAGAAAGGTCTTCTTTCGTCAATAGCTGTGTTCTTTAGTTCAACAAGTTCTTTTTCTATATCCCTAACTGAAAGAGGGCCATGAAGAATGTGCAGGCTTCTAAAAAGCCAGTTTAATTCATCTTTTGCTCTTTTTATCTTTTCAAGTTCAGAGCTAACTATGTCTGCATTCAGTATCCTAAGCCAGCTCATTCTGGCCTTCCATGAAAGAAGATAGGCTATGATATGAGTAAGTGGCATCTCAAGTGAAGCAAAAAGAATATATGCATTGTTTTCTTTTATGATCCTTTTAAGAAGTGCAAGAAGAAAGCTTGTCTTTCCAGAACCAGGTGCTCCAGCTATCCCATATAAGGCAGGACGAAATCCACCTGAAAGGATCTCATCAAGCTCTTTGATTCCAGTAGGATAAACTTTCTGTAACATTCTATATTCTGTTTTTGAGATTTTATCTCTTTCTTCTACCAACTTTATCAGCTCAGAAACAAATTCTTCTACTTTCTGGCTTATCCCTTTTAGAGGAGTATATACTCCATCAACCCAAGCCCTCTCTATAGCCTTTAAAAAACCTATGCCAGTATTTTCTTTCCCTTCAGCCAGCAACCACTCATTCAGGTCTTTATATGGGTCAGGATATCTGCCAAGAAAAACTTTCTTTCCATATGCATAAAGCTGCCTTGCAAGTCTTTCAGCATCTTCTTCAGCACCACGATCAAGAAAAAGCACTACTTCAGCAGGAATGCTTTTTATCTCTTCCTCCCTAAAGGTATATTTTGCTCCAGGAACAGCATAAAAGATATATCCTTCAGGAAAATCTAAACTGGATCTACTTATTGTTAAGGCTGATAAAAAATCTATTTCTCCTTCAACAATCACGCCAACAGAATCTTTAATCATATCTTCTGAAACAATTTCTCTAAAAAGAAAGTTTGACCTGCCTTTTGGTGATCGGCTCTTTGCTTCTCCTTCTTTAACAAGCCTAAAACGACCAGAAAGGATCCTTCCATCAGAAGAATACTGAGGAATAAAAAACCTGTATCCATGATCCCATAGCCATTTTGCATAGCTGTGAGAAAAAGGATTTATTCCAAATACATACTTATCCACCGCCTGAAGATCAATCCTGCGGTCTCTCAGGTAAGAGATAGCTTCTTCTGAAAGCTTGCCAAGAATTAAGCGAAGATCATGAAAAGCCTCTTTTTTCTTTTCAGAAGTCTCAATAACTTCAAACTCTTCAAGAACTTCCTTAAAATCCCATCCCATCTCTTCACAAAAATCTTTTATCCCTCCTGCTGCTCCACAATTTTCACCAAAACACTTCCACACATTTGCCTCTGGATCTATTGAAACACGATGTCCTGTCTTTGCCTTGCCACATCTCGGACAAGTAGATGAAATCCACGAAGACCCTGACTTCTTTACTTCAAATCCTGCCCTTTTCCAAAGCTCTAAAATAAGCCCAAAAGGAAAATCCATACTTATATCAGTAAAACAGTCTGTTAAGTATGTCAACTATATTGTTAAACTATGTATCTTATTAATTTAAAGCGAATGTAAGTTAAAATTATAAATATAAGAAGATTTAGATTGGCTTTAAGTTAGTATTCTAACCAAACTGATTTGTAACTTGTTGATTTTAAAAGAAAATTTTAAATCATTCGACATATCACTAGACATCATTCGACATATCACTAGACATCATTCGACATATCACTAGACATCATTCGACATATCACTAGACATCAACAAGGATTATATTGATGTAACCTATTGATTTTTCTAAAGTTTTCAGAGGTGGCCATTTTATATTCAATCTTTCTTCATGAATATATCTCAAAATATATTCATGAATAATAAAGCCTCACTTTTAGAGAGTGAGGCTTTATTTTTTTGAAGAAAGAGGAATAGAGTTTTTTTATTTAGGAATTTTGCTTGCCTCCTCGCCCTCTCGCAGCTGCTACTTTCCCTTTCAGCTTGTGCTTGTGAAATATATAGCCCTTAAAAGCTCAAAATCGCTCTCAGAACGATGTTCTATCTTCAAGACATATTGTTATATGCCTTACCCATTCCGAAGGGTATTCTGAGCCATTTGAGAGCGTCTCAGGGGTATTTCTGAAAGCGTTTGTGAAAAATTTTTCAGACAACAGGGAATAGAGTTTTTCTTTTATCTTCTGGATCTGTTTTTGCCATAGGGTTGATCACTTTTTTTGTTCTTATGATTATGTCCTGACTACTTAGTTTGGAGTGTTTTAGAATAGAAACTATGGGCTTTTGTTTTTTTCTTTACA
>JAMOPX010000037.1 GCA_027064285.1 Desulfobacterales bacterium
CTTTGATAGAAGCAGTGATAAACGCATATAAAAATAGATTATCTGTCAAGTTAAGCTTTGCTGTAAAGCTTTCTTCATTTCAGTTAAGTGTCTTAAATGCCATAAAAAACATAAAACCGGGAACTGTAAAAACATACAAGCAAGTTGCTGAAATGATAAATAAACCAAAGGCATATAGGGCAGTTGGTCAGGCATTAAGAAGAAACCCTTTCCCACTCCTTTTTCCATGACACAGGGTAGTTTCTGCCACTGGCTTTGGTGGCTTTAGCTGTGGAATTGAAATAAAGAAATATCTCCTAAAAAAGGAGGCAGCAAATTTCAAAGCTTATATCCAACAGGCATGAGTAAAAGAGGATAGTTATTTACTGGAAGGGAGGCTATATTCATAATTTTTTCATCATGAAAAGCTCCCACGATTCCTGCTCCAAGACTTAATGCTTCTGCCTGAAGAAATATATTCTGGGCCATATGACCTGCCTCCACTATTGCATATCTTATTCCCCTGTCTCCATACTTAATAGTAATCCTTCGGTACTCTGCAGTTATTATAAAACATATAGGAGCATCTGCTATCCAGCTCTGAAAAAGAGCGGCCTGTGAAAGCTCCATTCTCACATCCATACCTGTAACAAGCTGGATAAAATGCTCCTCAGCAACATAATGATAAACCCCTTCTTCTATCCATTCCACAGAATCCCTGCCCACAGCAACATAGAGATCCATAGGATAAAGAGCTCCAGCAGACGGAACAGTCCTTCTAAATCCCTCTGTAATCCCATACCCTGCCCAGAGAAGCTGTGAAAAATGATCAAGTTTGAGAGGCCTTTTTTGAAAGAACCTTGTGGTCCTTCTGTTTTTTATTGCCTCTTCTAAGCTGAGCTCACCTTTAAATCTTGGCTTAGGCAGTTTCATAATTATGATTTAATAGTTTATATATCGTGTTTGCAAGCATATTTATAGAAACAGGTTTGTAAATCACTATATCAAAAAGCTCATTTGAGATCATTTTATCCTTTTGTTCATAGCCAGTTATAAGAATTGACTTTATATCATTTCTCTTTTTCTTTGCCATGTAAATGACTTGAGATCCAAAGGAATCAGGAAGTATCAGATCTGTCATGATGAGGTCAATGCGATTTCCTTCTTTTTCAAGAATATTTATGGCATCTTTTGCATTATGGGCTTTTAACACCCTATATCCGAGATTCTCCAAAAACTCAGATATTACCTGAATCAGGTCTTTTTCATCTTCAACTATCAGTATGGTCTTGTCCCTAGAACCCTTGACCTCAAGCTCTTCTGTTTCTCTTGGATCTGTATCTCTTTTAATAGCAGGCAGATATATCTTTACTTCGGTGCCCTTGTTTGGCTCACTTTCTACCAAAATATATCCATTATGCTGTTTTACAATCCCATATGTATAGGACAGCCCCAATCCCCTTCCCAAGTCCTTTGTGCTGAAAAATGGTTCAAATATCCTGTTTAAAAACTCCTGTGGAATCCCGATACCTGTATCTCTCACAGAGATACATATATATTCTCCGGGCTCCATAAAAGGATACTCTTTACAGAACTGCTCATCTAATTTGACATTATAGAGGCTAACATGAATCTCTCCGCCTTCAGGCATTGCCTCTTGAGAGTTGGTTATTACATTTAAAAGAGCATGTCTTAAACTGACCAGATCTGCTTCCACTTCATACAGATCAGGAGAAAGATTATCCAATGAAATGCGAATATTCTCTGGAAGTGCCTGCTTAGCAAACTTTATGGTTTCTTTAACCAATGGAATAAGGTTTACTTTTCTCTTTTCTATTTTCCCGTTACTCTTAAAGCTGGAAAGCTGCTGTATAAGATTGCTTGCCCTTCTACATGAATCAATTATCCCTGAGATATAGGAGGATATATTAGAGGATGCTTTGGAGCTGGCCAATTGAGCGTATCCCATAATAATCATCAGGATGTTGTTAAGTTCATGACATATTCCGGACACAAGTGTGCCTATGGTTTCATATTTTTGCAGTAAAAGAAGTCTTTTTTCTAACTGAAACCTCTGGTTTATACTCTCTGTTAACAGCCTGAGAGTATTTACATCAATAACTGACATGGCCTTTGGCTTTGTATCCAGTATTCTGTGCACCACTGGGCTTCCATCTGTAGTATCTACAAGTAGCCTTATCTTATACTTGGATAAGAATATCTCTTCAAATCTATCTGTAACATATATCCCATTTTCATCTGCAAAGTCTTTTAATTGATAGTCTATTTTTTCCGAAAAGATAAGGGAAATGTGGAAGATATCTGTTTCCTGTATCTCCTGAAAAAAAGAAAAATATGTTGGATCTGCACCAATAAAACCCAGATTTATCATCCTTAACCAATAATATCGAAAAGATTTACATTTGCCGCTTCTTCATCTCAGTTTACACCTGAGATTGTGTCAAAATACACTTGAATCCCTTGAACTATTCTGTCCTGAAGATTTAAGGAGTTGCTATTTGTATATCTTAAATCACCTACGCTGGTAATTATGGAGTTATAAAAATTATCGATACTCATTCCATTAAATTCTGTTATGGATTTATCTCTTATTTCCAAGATAGCTAAAACATTTTTATTGTCTGAGGGAATAATAGTTGAATCACTTGAAGAAACAGCAATCTTGTTCGGATCATCTAAATTCACTTCTATGCTTCCTGTAGGGTCATTTAAGACTATTTTAAAGAAATCCTCTCCCTGAGCTTCATATAAATCATATCCTGCTCTGTGTTGAGTATTTATCTGATCTTCAAGCTGATACGCAAAGCTATCTAATTTGTTTAGGTATTCATTCTGATTACCAGATGTATTAAAATGTAGCTAAATTATTACATATCTGGTAATCAGAAGAATCAACCCTGCTTAAAAGCGAACTCCTACTCCCTCTCCCTATGAGGAACTCAGGAGATACTTTGTAAAGAAAATCTATAAGTTTTAAATTCTCAATCAGTCCTGGGGAGTTCTCTCCCACTCTTGCTATGTTGTATAAGCCTACAAGATCTGCATTAAAAAGCTTATTTAAAATCTTAATTTCCATTAACTCTCCTACTTTTGTATTTTGAAATGTAATATTTTTGAAATATATTGTCAAGTATAGCTAAAAATTAATAACTATATCACTTTGCTCCCAACATTATATCTTCTAACATCCTTTTTGCTACTTCTTTTGCATCTACCTTATAATTTCCTTGCTTAATGGCATTTTTTAGTTCCTGAACACGATCATTTCTTACATCAGGTAATTTTTTTACTATCTCTTTATATTTTTTTATTTCTCCTTTAATAGATACCCTAACATCTCCTTTTATTCTATTATTTGACTGCTCAACCTTTTTTTGATTTATATTTTTGGGCTTAAGTTGAGTTGTGCCATATATTTGTTCTATACTAATCTTAGCTATCTTCATAATTCTACTTTACCTCCTTTTTTCTTTTTATCGTCCTTTTTTCATTTCTGTTCGCTTAGGAATAAGTCAGCTACCTTTTCATCAAAGAGGGATGTATAAACCTGATCTGCATTTTCTCTTTTAAAGAGAGCTAATTGTTGAAATTTAACATCTTTCCCTATAACTGCTGTTCCTGTTCTTTCATTTATAACTACCTTTGCCTTTACATCCACAGGCACCTCCAAGTTTTCGATCTTTGCCACGAAATCCACGATGTTATTTTTCTCAAGCACTTTTACCAGTAGCGGGATCTATAGCCTTCGCAATATCTATTCCCAAGCTTCTATTTATAATTTGTACTATATTATCAGCAATACTAAAATCAGGAAAATTTGGCAATATTAAAATAGAATTTTTGTTTAACGCCAATTCAAAAGGAAGCTTTTTTCTATAATAACACTATTTATTACCCTGAATAACACTATTTATTACCCTGCCAGTAGTAGTTATGTTTTTATACCAATACTGATTTAAAATAACCCTTTAGGAAAGTTTGGATATAATCTTACAGGACTTACGCACTTGAAGAGTTAGCCAATTAATTATAAAGAATGGGACGCCTCCTCCTGGGGGTAAAAAACCTTTAATCCTATTTAAAATAGGAGGTATTTTACGATGGCGTCCCGACTTTA
>JAMOPX010000038.1 GCA_027064285.1 Desulfobacterales bacterium
TTGCTGGTTAGAGGATATGGATGGGAAAAAGTATTTAGATTTCATGGCAGGTGTTGCAGTGGCAAGTCTTGGTCACTCACATCCAAAATTTGTTAAGGCTTTGCAAAAGCAATTAGAAAACTCCTTTGTGGGCAGTTTTACATCAGAAAATAGATTAGAGCTTTTAAGGCTTATATCCTCCATTACTCCTGGAAACTTGGATAAAATCCAACTTTATAGTGGTGGTGCAGAGGCTGTTGAGGCTGCTATAAGGCTTGCAAAAGCATATACAAAAAATTTTGAAGTCATAAGCTTTTGGGGAGGATTTCATGGAAAAACAGGTGGTGTTATGGGGCTCATAGGAGATCCATGGAAGCAGAACTGGGGGCCTGTTCATCCAGGACTCCATATTGCTCCTTATGCAGATTGTTACAGGTGTCCTTTTAAAATGGAGTATCCAGGATGCGGGATATATTGCTTAGAATTCTTGGAAAAATTTATTGAAAATAACACGGCAGGTAGTATTGCCGCTATTATCATAGAAACAATGCAAGGGACAGCCGGGAATATCATTCCACCCCCAGAGTTTATAAGAGGGGTGCTTGAAATAGCCCATAAGCATGGTGCCCTTCTTATAGCAGATGAGATGATCACAGGTTTTGGAAGAACAGGTAAGATGTTCGGTTCAGAACACTCAGGAATCATTCCGGACATCATGACCATAGGAAAAGGTATGGGAAATGGTTTCCCTGTAAGTGGACTTATATCCACAGAGGAGATCACAAAGGCATATCCATTTTCAAAACCCAGTTCTTCTTCTAGCAGTTATGGAGGAAATGTATTAGCTGCTACAGCAGCCTTAGTAACTATAAAAACTATAATTGAGGACAAACTGGTAGAAAATTCCAAGATTGTAGGGGAATACTTAGTAAAGGGCCTAAAAAAGATGCAAGAGAGATTTGAATTTATAGGAGATATAAGAGGAATTGGACTTCTTATAGGTGTGGAGCTGGTAAAGGACAGAAAGACAAAAGAGCCCTTAGATAAAAAGATTACTCAACAGATCTTTTTAGAAACTGTAAAACGTGGTATGATATGTATGAATTACAAGCCTAATTTTAGGATCAATCCACCTTTAATTCTTAGTAAAAAAGAAGCAGACATAGGGCTGGAGATATTGAATGATGTGTTTGAATACACAGAAAAACATATACTCTGATGTTTTGCCTCTTAAAGGAGCAATAATAGGTTTTGGAGGGGTAGCAGAATATGCGCATGCCCCTCTTTTTAAAAGGGACCCACGCTTTTTTATCAAGGCTGTAGTAGAGCCTGATAAGGCGAGAAGAGAAAGGGCAAAGAATGTCTTTGGAGATATAAATTTATATGAAGACTTAGACACCTTGTTTAAAAAGGAAAGTTTAGATTTCATAGACATATGCATCCCACCTGTTTATCACACAAATGCAATAATAAAGGCCTGTGAATATAGAGTTAATGTCCTTTGTGAAAAGCCCCTTGTTACCTCACTAAAAGATCTGAAAAAAGTGATTGAGGAGCATAAAAAGGCTGGAATTGTGGTCTTTTGTGTAAATAACTGGAGGTATGCTCCAATATGGTCAAAGACCATAGAGTTAGTAAATACAGGATCCATAGGTAAAATTCAGGAAATCTCACTTTCTGTATTGAGAACCCCGAATTCAGGAGGTGGAGTAACAGATTGGCGGAAAAAGAAGGATATTGCAGGTGGTGGGATTTTAATGGATCATGGCTGGCACAATATATATATTGTTAATTCCATTATAAAAGAGCAACCCACTTGTGTAAGTGCCAGAATGAAATACATAAGCTCTCAGAAATACGAATTAGAAGATGAAGTGGAACTGAATATTGACTACAAAAGTGCCAAGGTGAATGTTTTTCTTACATGGAGAGCAGAGTGTAGAAGAAATTTTGGTTTTATCTATGGAGATAAAGGAAAGATTTTTATAAACGATGATCATATCATACTCAAGAATAATGGTTCTACATTAAGATATAATTTTGGTTTACCCCTATCTAAGGGCTCTCATCACTTAGATTGGATGATTCCGGTAATAAATGACTTCTTTGATGAGCTGATTGGTAGAAAAACCAAAGAGGAAAACATCATGGAGGCAGCCCAGTGTCTTTATCTTATTTCCCTCGCCTATGAATCCCACAACAATGGCTGCTCCTCTGTAAGAGCCAGCAATATATTCAATGAATAATCAAAAGTGTTTTCAGACTGAAGGCATAATTGATGCCTCCTCTAAAGGAGCATGGGAAAAAGTAGGCGGGATTCCTTTGGTGGCAAGGAACTTATATTACCTGAATAAATATGGTGTAAAAAAAATTACCGTGATTATTCCTCCCTATAAAAAACCTCCAGACCTTAATAAGTGGTCAGGTGATTCAAATGTGAACTTTGTAAAAAAAGAAGATTCGCTTCTTTATCATTTATCTCAGATAAGAACAGAAACAGTCTTTTATCTGGATTCTTCTTTTCTTTTTGATGAAAGAATCATAAACAAGATTCTGAACTCCAGACCAAACACTATTTTTTTAAGAGACTCGTCAGATAAGGAATCAAAAAAGTTATTAATGTGCCTTTTGGATAGAACCGGAATAGATGTGTGGAAAAATAAAGGAATTTCCGAGCTTTTCAGAAAAAGCAACATAGTATACTTAGATGATATCGAGTCCTACTCCTTAGAGATGAGAGGAGAGGTAAAGCCATATGTAGTACATGTGCAGGACAGAAGAAGTGCTAAACAGGCTACATGGATTCTCATAAAAAGTATGCAAAAAAAAGTAATGGATCTTCCTGCAGAGTATCTTGATCCTCTGTTTGAGGATCATCTTACAGCCTTGTTATGCAATACCCCCATAACTCCTAATATGGTAACTATATTTTCTTTTATTGTGGCCACTGTAATAGCTTTTTTATTTTATCAAGGACATTTTGTTATAGGGGCATTCTGCACTTATATTGTAGAAATATTGGATGGAGTAGATGGAAAACTGGCAAGGACAAAACTTGAATTTAGCCGCTTTGGAGAATATGAGTGTGTAGTAGATTATTTCTATGAAAACCTCTGGTACATAAGCTTAGGTTTAGGACTAAAGAAGATATATCAGGGAAATTTACCCTTATTTTTATCAGGAATAATGGTCTTGTGTGACACTCTTGATAATATTATATATACCCTCTCTATGAAATGGTTTAATAAAAATCTGGATCTATTTTCTCCATTTGATATGAGATTCAGAAAAATAGCTGGTCGCAGGAATATATATTGCTTTATGTTTATGATAGGATTTTCCTTAGGATATTATTTGCAAACCTTTATAGCAACATCTATATGGGCATTTATTACAGTAGTAGTTCATACAATAAGATTAATTCAATATAACAGGAAACTTAGATGAAAAGATTTCATCTGATCGTAATAGTTATAGGACTTTTGATCCTATTTTTTTTGATCTGGAAAATAGGAATAAAGGAAATACTTTATAATTTTAAAATCTTAGGGTGGGGGCTTGTGCCTATTGTGTTGTTAGAAGGAGTGGCAGATATATTCCATACCTTTGGGTGGAAGGCATGTCTTACAAATCAGCTAAGGCAACTGCCTTTTTCCAAGATATTCTGCATAAAGCTTGCGGGCTCTTCAATAAATTATCTTACCCCTACTCTTGATTTAGGAGGAGAGGTGACAAAGGGTACACTCCTTGCTGTGGATCATAAAGGACCAGAAATTGCAACAGGACTTATTGTGGACAAACTTTCTTTTGCCCTGTCAAAGCTTTTATTTGTGGTGATAGGTTCTCTTACACTTCTATGGGACATAAGCATATCTCCTGCTATAAGGACAGCGATATTCTTAGGAAGTGCGGTACTGGGAGGAGGAATTGTTGGTTTTTTGATTGTTCAGAGGTCTGGAAAGCTGGGCTCTATTGTCAGGTGGCTTGAGCATCATAACTTAGGCGGAAGTCTTATAAAAAGCATCTCTGAACATATAACCCAGATAGATAATGAACTCAAAAGGTTTTACAAAGAACATCCTTATAATCTTCCTATTTCTATGCTCTGGCATTCCTTAGGATTTGTTTGTGG
>JAMOPX010000039.1 GCA_027064285.1 Desulfobacterales bacterium
ATGGTCAGCCAAGCAATGGAATTATACTTTTGTCTGGAGGAAATAATAATGAGGGTGCTTCGTTTATAGTAAAAGACATAGGAAATGGTAATTACCAATTAGAAGTTACTGCAGGGTCATCAGGTATTATTGGGCAGACATTAAATCTAGGGGATACTCCGGATTTTAGCTTTTTTATGAAAAATGGTAATACTTACTATACCGATCTGGCTATAAAAGAGTTAGGTTCAGATATGTATAAGTTTTGGTATTCTAGTAGTAACCTTTGGTCTGGATATGTGACTGGCTTTGATTTATTGCAGAAACACCCGGGGGGAGGTAATGTTCCTATCCCAAGTTCACTTTTACTTCTTTTTTCCGGA
This sequence comes from Desulfobacterales bacterium, assembly GCA_027064285.1. Lineage (GTDB taxonomy): Bacteria > Desulfobacterota > DSM-4660 > Desulfatiglandales > JALVZP01 > JALVZP01. Next base: position 363 of record JAMOPX010000039.1, read on the forward strand.
ATTGGGGGAACTTTCTTTTTTAGAAGGAGAAAAGAAGCTTAAAATGTTATGAGCCTAATTAAGGGCAGGTCCTAGAGGTGAGAAGGGGCCTGTCCTATATTTATTCTGTAAAATTTGATATTTTTTGGACTACACTAAAGAAAATATAAAAGAAAAACAAGTTGTTACAAAATGAAAAAAACTATTATATTAACTAGTGTACTAACATCGTTAATAGTAGCGCTTCTTTTTTCAAGGGAAGGTCTATGTAATTATAGTTGGACAACTCTTGCAGACTTTAAAGGAATAGATCAATTTTCTCTCTTTTTGAGAGGAGATTTTTATTATTATAGATCTGACATAGAAGGAAAGGTTGCTGTTAAAGGAGATGCTTATCTTAAAAGCTTTTCTATAGGAAAAAAGGCAAAAAAGAGTGATTTTACATTTATAGTAAATGGAAAGCTTAATGCGGGTGGCCTGAGTGATGCTGATGGTGGAGAAATTTATAATGGTGGTGTATACGCAGGCTCAGGTGCTACATTTCAAAGGGTAACAGTAACTGAATCTGAATTGATATCTAAAGGAAATGTCTCTTTGACTCAGCTAACATTAAAAAATAGCATAGAAGCTGAAGGAGATGTAACAATAAATCAAGCTGTAGTGGAGGGTGATGTTCATGCCAAAGGAAGTGTTACTCTTCTTAATGGATCACAAGTTCATGGTACTTTAACAGAAAATGATAATAATCTTACAGTAAATCCTCCCTTTGATTTTAATTCTGTCAATTTGGTTAATATAGCAAACGAGCTGTATAAAGATGGAACTGATATTGGAGTGGTAGATGGAAAAATTTCAATAAATGTGATTAATTCTGGAACTTATTATTTTGACATAAATGCAGATGATTTTGGGGGAAATTGGTATCTATTTTCTATAAATGCCCCTGCTGAAAGTACTATTGTAATAGATATTATAGGTGATCCAGATGATATAATACTGGCTTATAAAGATTTTAAGATATCTGGAGGAATAACTGCAGAAGATATTATTTTTAATTTTATAGATGAAGATGGTAATTTAACTATTGAAATGCATAATAATAGTCAAATATATGGTTCTATTCTTGCTCCTGGAAATATCATATTTTATGATGCAAGTATTAAAGGATCTATTATGGCTAAAAACTTTTTAGAACCTCCAATAGGTCATAATAGTGGTCAGATAAATGTTGTTCCTATTCCATCAACATTGTTATTCCTACTAAGTAGCCTTCTCATTTTTTCATTCCGAAAATCTAAAAAGTCCGATAAAAAATATCTGCTAATTCTAAAACTTGAGTAATGAAGTGCTTCCCAATATTTGGGCAATAGATTACCCATTTTTTGTTTATATTGCAATTTAATTTTGTTGTATTCTTGCCATAATAGACCTCATCAGGTGTCTTGTAATCAAGAGACTGATGCGGCCGTTGTCCATAACTACAGACGGTGCAGGATGTTACGCAAAAGTTTTTGTTATTAGCTGTTTATATTATCAACTACACTACTCAGGTATATTCTTATGTGTTTGCGTAAGGAGGTCAGCTTCCTAAAAAATTTTTGTGTCTATTTGTCAGGTAGCAAGTTGAGTTAATATTACTTTACTTTTATAATGTAACTTTGTTATAGGCAATTGGTATAAAAAGGGTTTTTTAGGATAATTTTTAAATTGGTGGTATAAGTGCATATTTTAACGTATACTTAGAACAGATTTTCTTATCATTTAAATGAAGTGTTTTTTTTATCTGAAATAAGAGTATAGATCATACAAAATGATCTTAATTTGTTTCTCACCCAGAATTGCTGTTTTTAAAGCAGGATACTTGATTTTTGATAATATTTTGATATGTTTTAACCATTCTAATCTAAAAAGAGGTAAAGAAAATGAATGCAGAAGACATATATTTAAAACCTACAGATGTTATAGACAGCGACAATCCTGATATAATAGAGTTTGCTCATAAAGTAGTAGGCAATAGCAAAGACCCTGTAGAAAAAGCAGTAAAGATATACTATGCGGTAAGAGACGGCATCTGGTATGATCCATACACTCCTTTTTACAAACCAGAACATTACAGGGCAAGTGAGGTGCTGAAAAGAAAAAGAGGTTTTTGCATACCAAAGGCTGTGCTTTTATGTGCACTTGGAAGGGCTTTAAATATTCCATCAAGGCTTGCATTCTTTGATGTAAGAAATCACTTGGCAACAAAACAGCTATTAGAGTTCTTTGGCACAGACCTTTTTGTATTTCATGGGATTACAGAATTCTATCTAAATGGAAAATGGGTAAAAGCAACCCCTGCTTTCAATGCTGAGCTTTGCAAAATACACAATGTGCCACCGCTTGAATTCAATGGAAAAGAAGATTCTATTTTTCAGCCATTTAACTTGGAAAAGAAAAAATTTATGGAGTATGTTCGCTTCAGAGGCACATACGCAGATCTGCCTTTACAAGAGATAGTAAATGCTTTTAAGGAAACCTATGGCGAAGAAAAAGTAAATAGATGGATAAGGCTTTTTGAAGAGTCAAAAAAATTTTCCTTAAGAGACTTTTTAAAGGAACAAGTATGGAAAGGATAGTGGGTTGCAAAGAAAGAAGTCCTTTTACACCTGGAGTGCCTGTCCCTGTTGAGTTTTTTGTTGGCAGAAGGAGGCAGATTGAGCAAGCTACAAGGCTTCTTGAACAGGCAGCAGCAGGTAGGGTTCAAAACGCCTTTCTTCTTGGAGAAAGAGGTATAGGCAAAAGCTCATTTGCCAATTTTATAAAGACATTGGCTTTGAAGAAATACAGCATGGTTGCTGTACATGTGTTTCTGAACAGAGCATTTACAATGCAGGATATGGTCAGACAGGTATTTGAGCAGATTATTAAAGAAGCAAGTGGAGAAGTGTGGTATGAAAAAATCAAAACCTTATTTGGTAAATACATAACACAGGTTGGACTGTTTGGAATGTCAATCACCTTTAATCCTCCAAAAGAGGAGCTGGATTATTTAGTCAGGCAGTTCCCAGAGGCTCTTTTCAAGATAGCTGAACAGGTGCAGAATGAAAAAAAAGGTCTCTTTATTGCTTTGGATGACATAAATGGTCTTGCCCAGAATCCTGACTTTGCAAACTGGTATAAGAGCTTTGTTGATGAAGCAGCTACAAGGTATCCGAATTTTCCTGTTTTTACCATGCTTGTAGGACTTCCAGAGCGCAGAAAAAGTATGTATCAGGCTCAACCATCTTTAGCACGGATATTCAGCATTATAGAGGTTGAAGCACTGTCACAGCAGGAAGTAACAGACTTCTTTAAACGTACATTTGGATCAGTAGGAATAAAAGTGGAAGAAGATGCTATGAAATTTATGGTTCACTTTTCAACAGGGCTTCCATTTCTTATGCAGGAAATAGGAGATGCCACATTTTGGATTGATAGAGACGGCGTTATAACGAGAGATGATGCTATGGAAGGAGTTGTCACTGCAGCAGATATAATCGGAAAGAAGTATTTGGATGTAAAACTCTACCGCTCCATTAGAAGCAGAAGGTATCTGTCAATCCTCAGAAAGCTATGCAGTGAAGGACCTACCAGAAGGTTTGTAAAAAAAGATATAGAAAAAAGATTGACTGATTCAGAAAAGAGGGTGCTTTCAGGATTCCTAAGAAGAATGAAGCAGCTTGGAATAATTGAACCAGATCCTGAAGCTGGTCTTGGCTCATATAGGTTTGT
>JAMOPX010000040.1 GCA_027064285.1 Desulfobacterales bacterium
GCTGTTCGCCACTTAAAGGGGTACGTGAGCTGGGTTTAGAACGTCGTGAGACAGTTCGGTCCCTATCTTCCGCGGGCGCAGGAGATTTGAGGGGAGCTGCCCCTAGTACGAGAGGACCGGGGTGGACGAACCTCTGGTGATCCAGTTGTCCCGCCAGGGGCACAGCTGGGTAGCCACGTTCGGAAGGGATAACCGCTGAAAGCATCTAAGCGGGAAGCCTACCCCAAGATTAGATCTCCCTTCCTGAGGGAAACCTCAGGACTGAAGGCCCCTTGGAGACTACGAGGTTGATAGGCCGGGTGTGTAAGTGCGGCAACGCACTTAGCTAACCGGTACTAATAGGCCGTGAGGCTTGACCATAATACTTATGCCTGAGAGATGCTAACTCTGTATTTAGTTATAAGATTCTTTGAAAATGTATTTCCGGTGGCCATAGCGGAGGGGAAACACCCGTTCCCATTTCGAATACGGAAGTTAAGCCCTCCAGCGCCGATGGTACTGCGCGGGGGACCGCGTGGGAGAGTAGGTCGCTGCCGGGAATCTAAAAAATAAAAACCCGCTCTTTAGAAGAGCGGGTTTTTATTTTTAACTCTACTACTATTGTTGAAGTTCTTTTATAGCTTGAGATATCTTCTCAAAAAGCTCTTCTATATCTTCTTTTTCAACACTTGAAAAAGCAATTCTGATATCAGTTTTGTTAATAGCTATAACACCTATTCCATATTTATCCAGCAAGTATTTTCTGAGTTTTTCTGCATCTACATTTTTTATCTTTAAGCACATGAAATAACCAGAGTTAAATGGATAGCTTTCCCATATATCTTCATAAGAAGCTTTGGATAAAGCTATTTTTACTTTTTCTGCTCTTTCTTTTAAAATCTCAAATTTTTCTCTTTTTTCTTTTTCATAATCAGGTGCTTTTAAAGCAGAAAGCAAGATCTGTTGACCTAAATGATTTGAATTTGAGATAGAACCTCGTATAGCACCAGCACTTTTCTTTTCTAATGCTTTATAAAGAGGATGAGGGCTACTATCAGAAGCTATAGCATAGGTTAAAAATCCTACTCTTAGTCCCCATACAAAATCCTCTTTTGTTGCAGCATCAAGTTTTATACTTAATATCCTCGGGTGTTCTTGAGCAAGATAAGAAAATAATGATTCTTTTAATATTCCTTCTTCATATACCAGCCCAAAATAGGCGTCATCCATAACTACAACAATATTTGTGTTATTTTCAGCTATATTCAAAATGACTTCTTTTATCTGTTCTGCCTCAGATATAGTGGGACTATATCCTGTTGGGTTGTTGGGAAAATTAAGTATTATTACCAGCTTATTTCTTTCTTTTGCTTGCTCTTTTAAAATATTTTGAAATGCATTTATATTAAATTTTTTGTTTTTATCAAAGAATTCATAATTAACAATTTTTGCTCCTTTTCTAACTTCAAATATAAGTCTATAGTTTCCCCACATCTTATCTGGAAGTACGATAATATCTCCTGGATCTATCCACATATCTGCAACAACACTTAATCCATGAGTTATTGCATGAGTTACGACTGGTAAGCTTGTTTCTTTCCCATTTAAAGAAGGATTTTTTTTGTACATAAATTCTTTCCATACTATTCTTAATTCTGGGATCCCATATGCTGGCGCATAAGTAATAGATTTTTCTGGTGGTAAATTAATCCATTTCATTATAGATGGCAGGTACATAGGAGCTCCTTTTTCAGTAGCCATACCTATTGTTGCATTAAATCTATAAGCCTTTTCTTTTGCTTCTGCTGTTTGCGAAAGAATACCTTTTGGAAAAAATAAGTTTTTCCCTACTTCAGAAAGCATTTCATATATATAGGGATTAATCTCTGTAATAATATTATTTAATTCCTTTGCTAAGGGATTCATAATTTTCCTCCTATTCTAATAATTAATTGAAGGAAATAGTTCTTTATTTGTATGAGGCAGAAAAAGGGCTGCTACAAATTCGTCCATAAAAGGTTGATATACAGAAAGTTCTATGTTTGTCATTGCTCGTGAGATAATAAAAGCCTTTTCAAGAGCCTTTTCAGACAAAAGGCATATTCTTGCACCTGCAAGAGATGTGTTACCCACAAATTCTATTTTTTCTCTTGGAATGTCCGGCAACAAACCAATTCCTATTGCTTTTTCTATATTTAGATAATTTCCAAATCCACCTGCCACATAGAGCTTTTCTATCTGATCAAGACCTATTCCTATATAGTCAGCTAAGGATTTCATAGCTGCAAAGATTGCGCCTTTGGATTTTATAAGGTTATCAATATCTGTTTCTGTGATAACAATAGGCTGTTTTGTTCCGCTTTCTTCAGCAGGAACAATAACATATTGAGGTATACCATCCACGACGGAAAATCTTTCATCTTTAATATCTCTCTCAAATTTTCCATCGGGCCTTATAATCTTGTTTTTAACCAATTCATATATACAATCAATAAGACCTGATCCGCAAAGCCCTCTGGGCTTTGCGTTTCCTATGGTTTTATAAGTTATTTTTCCATCGGATATGGAAAGTTCATTTATAGCACCTCTTGTAGCTCTCATTCCACATCTTGTCCCTCCTCCTTCAAATGCTGGGCCTGCAGATGCTGAACAGCACACAAGCCATTCGCTATTTCCTATAGCAATCTCTCCATTGGTGCCTATATCAATAAGAGCGGTTATTTCTGGTCTTTCTGCTATTCCACAAGCTAACACTCCTGCTACTATATCACCTCCTACATATGAAGCAACACTTGGCAGTGTTTCAATAATAGCTTCTGGATTTATGTTTATATTCATTTCCTTAGCAGTTACTTGTGGATATATATCTGCAACTGGAACATAAGGTTCAAGTCTTATTGTGCAGGGCATAAGTCCTAATAAAAGATGGCTCATAGTGGTATTTCCTGCTGCTACCATAGCAATAATGCTATTGAGAGATATGTCTTTTTCGCTAAGTAAATTTTGAATGAGCTGATTTATGGTTTTTATTATTACCTCATGTAGTTCTCCAAGTCCATTTTTATTACATGCATATATGATCCTTGAGATCACATCTTCTCCATAGCTCGCTTGAGGATTTGGAGCACCTGTTACTCCAAGGACTCTACCTGTATTCATTTCTACTATTTGGGCAACTACTGTGGTAGTGCCTACATCTACAGCAATTCCATAATGAGTATCTGTGGTATCGTTTTTCTCCACATCTATTATCTTATAACCGTTTCTATGTTTGGCTATTGAGGGTGTTATTTTAAAATCACCTTCTCTTAATGTTGAATTTAATTTTCTTAAACAAGAGATAGATATATCATATCCATGCCATCCTGTTTTTTTTCTCAACTCTCTGGATAACCTTGTACTATCTGAAACATTGTCTTCAATAGTTGGTTTTGGAAGCTCCAAAAATATTTTTTTTACAATTGGTTCTATTTCTATTTCTGTGGCTTTAAGCATTTCGCCAGTAAGGATTTTCGCCCCTTCCATTCTACTTTCTGGCGGAATAAGCACTTCGAGATTATCATAGACTTTTGTTTGACATGCTAAGACATACCCTTTTTCTATCTCTTCCTTAGAAAAGAAGGCCTTTGCTTTATCTTCTAATTCTACTTTTCCAGAAATTATCTGGACCCTACACTGTCCACATATTCCTTGCCCCCCACATAGATTTTTTATGTAAACATCTGCCTTTTGGGCAGCCTCTGCTATGGTTGCGCCTTCTTCTACAAATGTAGATCTATTTATAGGCATAAAATTGACTTGATATTTTTTTGTTGCCATCTTTCATCCCCTCCCAGTTAGTGGCATAAATTTATCTCAGAAAGAAAAAAAAGTAAATCTAAAGCTTTTACTCTAATTCTTTACTTTAAATTTGAGATCTATTAATGTTTTAAAACATGGAACATTTCTTAAGAATATTTATCCCACTTTTGATAATAATGGATCCCGTAGGAAATCTGCCATTTTTTATTGTTTTCACAAAAGAGAATACAAGATCAGAAAGAAAAAAGATTGCTTTTATATCATGCCTTACAGCATTTGTAATATTGTGTCTATTTGCATTTACAGGAGATT
>JAMOPX010000041.1 GCA_027064285.1 Desulfobacterales bacterium
AAGCACAAACTGTGGCAGTTGCCACTAATTAAGGCGAGCACAGAATAAAGATGATAAAAGTAGGCATAGGATATGATGTGCACAGGCTTGTAAAGGGAAGAAAACTCATCTTAGGAGGAATTGAAATCCTCTATGAATATGGATTGGAAGGCCACTCTGATGCAGATGTACTTGTCCATTCTATAATGGATGCCATACTGGGTGCCTTAGGGAAAGGTGATATAGGAATCCACTTTCCAGATTCTGACCCCCGATATAGGGGAGCAAACAGCGTGGCTCTTTTAAAAAAAGTATATACATGGGCTAAGGAAGAAGGATTCAGGTTAAATAATCTGGATAGCATCATCGTAGCCCAAAAGCCAAAACTTGCTCCATATATTCCTGAAATGAAGAAAAATATAGCAGAGGCGCTTGAATCAGAAGAATTCAATATAAATATAAAAGCGACCACTACAGAAGGATTGGGTTTTGTAGGAAAAAGGGAAGGAATTTCTGCATATGCCATAGTTAGTCTGATAAAAGGGGAATAAAGATGGGAATAAAACTGTATAACACAGCAATAAGAGACAAAGAGTCCTTTAAACCGCTGAATAACAAAAAAGTTGGAATGTATGTATGTGGAGTAACCGTGTATGACCTGTGCCATATAGGACATGCGAGATCTGCCATAGTATTTGATGTGTTGGCTCGATATCTTAGAGCAAGGGGTTATGAGCTTACTTATGTAAGAAACTTTACTGACATAGATGACAAGATCATCAACAAGGCAAAAGAACTCGGCAAAGATACCAAGGAAATAGCAGAATACTACATAAAGGCATTTTACGAAGATATGGGAAGGCTTTATGTAGAGCGGGCTGATCATGAGCCAAGAGCAACAGAGTTTATAGATAAGATGATAGATATGGTCAGGATTCTTTTAGAAAAAGGCCATGCCTATATAGCAGATGGGGATGTATATTTCTCAGTAGAAAGCTTTCCTGAATATGGGGCTCTGTCTGGCAGGAAATTAGAGGACATGATAGCTGGAAAAAGGATAAAAGTAACTGATAAGAAAAGACATCCTATGGACTTTGTGCTTTGGAAGTCAGCAAAGCCGGGAGAACCTTTTTGGGACAGTCCATGGGGACCAGGCAGACCAGGCTGGCACTTGGAATGTTCTGTTATGAGCTGTCATTATCTTGGTCCGTCATTTGACATCCATGGTGGAGGAAGGGATCTTCTTTTTCCGCATCATGAAAATGAAAGGGCACAGGCCATATGTGCATATGGTGGAATATTTGCGAGGTATTGGGTTCACAACGGATTTGTTACTGTGGAATCAGAAAAGATGTCCAAATCTCTTGGAAATTTTATAACAATAAGAGATGCCTTGCGCATATATCATCCTCAGGTAATAAGACTTTTTCTTTTATCAAGACATTATAGAAGCCCTATAGATTTTTCAAAAGATGCTGTAAATGACATAAAGTCTGCACTTATAAAGGCATACAGAACCTTAGAAAAACTGGAAGACATATTAGGACCTGCTGAGGACATAAAGGAGATTCTTTTAAGAGAAGAGAGAAGCGAAGATTTTCTTGGAAGATTTGTAGATGTCATGGATGACGATCTAAACACCGCAGCAGCAGTAGGTTTATTATTTGAAAAGATAAAAGAGATAAACAAAAAGATTGAAGAGAAAAAAGGACAATGGAAAGAAGAGATCAGCAAAAACAGAGCGCAACTTCTTAAAGCAGGAAGGATCTTAGGGCTTTTTAAAGAAAGTCCACAGGAGTTTTTTAAAGAGATATATGAAAAACAGCTCCCTATGGATATATCTGAAATAGAGAAGCTGATAAAACAGAGGCAGGAAGCAAGGAAAAAGAAGAACTGGAAAGAGGCTGATGCCATAAGGGATAAGTTAAAGGAGATGGGTATTATCCTTGAAGATACACCTCAGGGCACAAAGTGGAGACTTGATATTTAGAGCATGTTTAAATTAGTAACTAAGCTTACCCCAAAAGGTGATCAGCAAAAGGCAATCAATCTATTAACCCAAGGGATAAAAAAAGGCTTAAGACATCAGGTCCTCTTAGGGGTGACCGGCTCTGGTAAGACATTTACCATTGCCAATGTCATAGCAAATGTGCAAAGGCCTGCACTTGTTATAGCCCCTAATAAGACACTGGCAGCTCAGCTCTATTCAGAGCTAAAAAGATTTTTCCCATATAACGCAGTTGAATACTTTGTAAGTTACTATGACTACTATCAACCAGAGGCATATATACCTCAAACAGATACATACATACAAAAAGATGCCTCTATAAATGAGCATATAGACAAATTAAGACACTCTGCAACAAGGTCTTTGCTCGAAAGAGAAGATGTAATAATTGTTGCAAGTGTATCTTGTATATATGGGCTTGGATCTCCTGAAGCATACCACGGAATGATATTGTATGCAGAAAAAGGGGATGAACTAAGCATAGAAAAGGCAATAAGAAAGCTTGTAGAAATGCATTATGTGAGAAATGAGTGGGACTTTGCAAGAGGAAGATTCAGAATAAGAGGAGACATATTGGACATATATCCTGTTTATGAAGAGGACAGGGCAATAAGGATCACTTTCTTTGATGATGAAGTAGAAGCTATTCAGGAGATAGATCCTATTACAGGCAAAGTTATAAAGGAATTGAACAGGATTACTATATTTCCTGCTACTCATTATGTTACCACCCAGGATACAAGGGAGAGAGCGATTAGAGCTATAAAAGAAGAGCTTAGGGAAAGAATCAGATATTTTGAAGAAAGAGGCAGGTTTGTAGAGGCTCAAAGAATCAAAGAGAGAACACTGTTTGACTTAGAGATGATCATGGAGGTAGGCTATTGTCACGGTATAGAAAACTATTCAAGGCACCTTACAGGAAGAAGGCCAGGAGAGCCACCCCCAACTCTTTTAGATTATTTTCCAAAAAACTTTCTTACTATTATTGATGAAAGTCATATTACTGTGCCTCAGCTTATTGGTATGTACAGAGGAGATAGATCAAGAAAAGAAACCCTTGTGGAATATGGCTTTAGATTGCCCTCTGCTCTTGATAACAGGCCATTGAAATTTGAGGAATTTGAGCAAAGAGTAAATCAGGTGATTTATGTATCTGCTACTCCTGGGCCATATGAGCTTAAAAAAGCTGAGCAGATAGTAGAACAAATAATAAGACCAACAGGGCTGGTAGATCCAGAACTTATTGTTAAACCGGCTAAGAATCAGGTAGATGATCTGATAGGACAGATAAGAGAAAGGATTCGCAGAAATGAAAGAGTTATTGTGATAACTCTTACCAAGAGGATGGCAGAAGATCTGACAGAGTATCTGTTAGATCTTGGCATAAAATCTAAGTATCTACACTCTGACATAGATGCCCTTGAACGAGTAGCAATAATAAGGGATCTAAGAAAAGGGATATTTGATGTGCTTGTGGGAATAAATCTTTTAAGAGAAGGATTGGATCTTCCAGAGGTTTCACTGGTGGCTATACTTGATGCAGATAAAGAGGGTTTTTTGAGATCAGAAAGGTCCATTATTCAAATATGTGGAAGAGCTGCAAGGAATGTAAATGGCACAGTAATCCTTTATGCAGATAAAATAACAGACTCTATGAAAAGAGCAATAGAAGAAAGTAATAGAAGAAGAAAAATACAGATGGAATACAACAAAAAGCATGGAATAACCCCTCAGACTATAAAGAAGGATATAGACAATATTCTTGAGTCTGTATATGAAGCAGACTATGTAAAAGTGCCCGAGATAAGAGAAAAAGAAGAAGAATATAGTTCCATAAAGGATATGGAAAAGGCAATAGAGCAATTAAAGAAAAAGATGAAAGAAGCAGCAAAGAATCTGGAATTTGAAAAGGCTGTACTTTTAAGAGACAGGATAAAAGAATTAGAAAGCAAGTATATAGAAGTATTAGATTTTTCTTAATTTGAGATTGTCAGAGCTAAGCACATATTTTCATATCTTTATTCCTCCGATAATAGGCGGATTAATTGGCTGGTTTACAAATGCTATTGCTATATGGATGTTATTTCATCCTTACA
>JAMOPX010000042.1 GCA_027064285.1 Desulfobacterales bacterium
CATAATCTCCTGCAATAGAACCAGAATGAGACATAATAGCTTTTTTTGCCTTCTCAGATTTGCCAGACTTAAAGATTACTATTGGTTTTCTCAGTCCTTTCTTTTTTATTACATCTGCAAAGGATGAATGGTCTTTTAGTTCTTCTATGTGAAGAGCAATTATCTTTATTTCAGGATCATCCAGCAGTTCTGAAACAAGTTCTGAAAATCCTATATCACAACCATTGCCAATATCTATGGCCTTGCCAATATGTAGATTAGAAAAACCCTGCACAAAAAGTCCTGACTGTCCTAAAAATGCAACCGGCGCTTTTTTGGAAGAGACCTTTACAAAGGAGGTGGTAAACAAAGAATAATGATTTACTACTCCCATGGAATTTGGTCCAAGAACACGAATACCTGTATTCTTGGAAATCTTTTTTAATTCATCTTGAAGAATTTTCCCTTTACTATCAGCTTCGGCAAAACCATCGCTTATTATAATGGCGGTTGTTATCCCTTTTTCTGCACACTCCTTCAGGATCTTGGGCACAAGCTCCCTTCTCACCATTATTACAGCTAATTCCGGGATTTCAGGTATGTCCTGAACTGCTCTATAGCACTGATATCCTAATATAGTCTCAGCAGTGGGATTAACAGGATAGATTCTTCCCTTGTATCCAAAATCCAGAAGTATCTGTAATGGATTTAAGGCTCCTTTCCCTGTTTTTTTGCTAACTCCGATTAATGCTACTGAAGAAGGGGCAGTAAGCCTTTTTAAAAGCGACATCACTCCTCTTCTGGCTCAAGTCTTATTATTTTTGCTACCTTCTTTTCCAGTTTTTCCACCTCTTCTACTATAATATCTACATATTCCTTGTTTGGATCATTTTCTGATAGTCTTTTGCTTAATCTTCTGGCAAATCCTCCTATTATGGTTAAGGAGTTTCTCAATTCATGAGCCACTCTATTTGCCATCTTCCCCATGGCAGCATGTCTTTCTGCCTCAAGAAGGCGTTTATGCGTTTCTTCTAATTGTCGGGTTCTTTGTTTCACTTTTTTTTCCAGCTCTTTCTGAGAATTATATATCTCTTCATAAAGCTGGGACATTTTTATAGCTATCCCTATTTCACTGGCAATTATGTATATAGCATCGCTGTATCTTATGTGGAAATAGTTCTTTTTTTTAGAAGCAGTAATAAGCATGCCTATTACCTTTTCTTCCACCATAATAGGGGTCAAGGCAAAGGATTTCATGTGCTTAGGTATAAGCAGACTTTTCTGTTCTTCCTTACCTACTTTATTTTCTATGTCATTTATGATTACTATTTTTTTTGTCTCAAGGCATTTTTTTGTGTATGGATCTAAGGACTTAGTTTTAATAGTTTTTAAAAAATCCTGGTTTAGTCCAACACAGCTTTTTACCTTTATGCAATTGTTAGTATCCAAAAGCAGAATAGCGCATAAATCAAATTTGTATTCTTTTGTGAGCAGGGCTATGATTCCGTTTAAAACTTCTTTTAAGTGAAGATAAGAGGATAAAAGCCGAGTTATCTCAAATAAGACCCTTAATTTTTGTCTGCTTTCTTTGTATCTTTTCTCCAGCTCTTCAATTTGCCTTAAAAGATCAGAGCCTAACATAAGATATTTCTAATATTTCGCTTAACTTAAAGTCAATAAAAAATAAAAAAGGAGGATTAATAAATCCTCCTTTTTAAAAAAGGCGGCAGCCGGATTCGAACCGGCGAATAGCGGTTTTGCAGACCGCTGCCTTAGCCACTTGGCTATGCCGCCTTATCAAAAGAGCGGGAAACGGGACTTGAACCCGCGACCACCACGTTGGCAACGTGGTGCTCTACCACCTGAGCTATTCCCGCATTCCATTTTTATTTTACAATTAATTTATTATTTGTCAAACAAAATCTGATCAGATATCATGTCATAAAAACACAGAGATAAAGTGCCTATGGCAAAGGGGTTAATGATACTTGGAACAGGAAGTGATGTAGGAAAATCTCTAATTGTAACTGCAATATGCAGGATATTAAAAAACAGGGGAATAAGGGTAGCGCCTTTTAAAGCCCAAAATATGTCTAACAATTCCTTTGTTGCTTTAGAAGGAGGAGAGATAGGCAGGGCTCAGGCAGTTCAAGCAGAGGCATCAGGCATTCTGCCATCTGTTCATATGAATCCTATACTTCTCAAGCCATCTAATAATAGGACTTCTCAGGTGATTGTTCAGGGAAAAGTGTTAGGTAATATAGATTCCAGAACATATCATTTGATAAAGCCAAGACTGAAAGAGGCAATAATTGATTCCTATAATAAGCTTGCTGAACAGTACGATGTAATAATAATGGAAGGAGCTGGAAGCTGTTGTGAAATGAATATAAAGGAACATGATATAGTAAATTTTCCTTTGGCAAAGGAACTCAAAGTACAATGTGTAATTGTAGGGGATATTGATAGAGGAGGCATATTTGCTCAGCTCATAGGCACATATTATCTTATGGATAAAGAAGAAAAAGAACTTACAAGAGGTTTTTTAATAAACAAATTCAGAGGAGATTTATCCCTTTTTAAAAAAGGGATTGAATACATAGAGGAAAAGACTTCTATACCTGTGCTTGGGCTTATTCCATATATTGAGGATCTTCGTATAGATCCTGAAGATTCTGTTATCATACAAAAAGAAAGGTTAGAAAAGCGGGTTCCACTTCCACAAAAGGTAAATATAGGAGTTATCAGACTTCCAGCAATATCAAATTTCACAGATATACAGGTCTTGGCTATGGAGGAAGATGTAGTAGTAAATTATCTTTTTAGCCCAGATGAACTTACTCTTGTGTATGACTGTCTACTTATTCCGGGCACCAAAAATGCCATGCAGGATTCTTTATGGATAAAAAACACTGGTTGGGCAAAAAAGATCAGACAATTTGCAGAAAATGGAGGATTTGTTTTGGGTATATGTGGAGGATTCCAGATACTTGGAATAAAAATAAAAGATCCACACGGAATAGAATCTGAACAAAAAGAGATGGAAGGCATCGGACTGCTTCCTGTTGAGACTACTCTTTTTTCAGAAAAGATAGTGAGAAGGGTTAAGGGAGTATGCTTGGTGAATAATCAGAATGTTGAAGGCTACGAGATACATATGGGAAGAACAATTCCAAAAACAGAAAGAGGAATGCCATTTTTAAGACTAAGCTTAGATGGAGAGTTTTGGGAAGATGGCTGGATAAATGAAAAGGGAAATATAATGGGTACATATCTACATGGTATAATGGATTCAGATGGATTCAGAGAAGACTTTTTAAATAGACTCAGGCTCAAAAAAGGATTAAAACCTAAAAAAACCCGGCTAAAAGCCTCTTTTCGCTTTAAAGAATATGATCGCCTTGCCCAGCATTTTGAGAAATATTGTGATATACAAAAGATTATTCAAATTATTGAGGAATAATAAGATATGAAAATAAGATGCCCTAAGTTAGGTCATGAGGTAGAGTTTGACTATTGTAGGAGAGAAAACAATGGACTCCCATGTTCAAGAGCTATTATGTGCTGGAGTGGCCACTTTGATGTGGAGTCTTTTTTCAGAAAAGAGCTTTCTCCAGATGAGTGGAACAAGATATTTGAAAGCCCTTCCAAACCTAAGATTGTCTCTTTATTAGAACTAATAGAACAGGCAAAAAAGACTAAACATAAGTAACTTCCAGCGGTTCATTTTCTATAAGATTCCACACACCACATGGGCAGACACAAGCGCAGAAACTACACCCTATGCATCTGTCGTCATCCACTATTAATTCAAAATCACCGTTTTCCTTTTCAACCCTGGAGATAGCTGCTTGTGGACATACAGTAATACATATTCCACAATCCCTGCATTGTCCACATGAAGCACAGTTTTCAGCGCAGTCTTCAAGACTATCAAACTTAAGCTTTCTTGGATCAAAATACTCTAATTTCACCCTTTCATAAGGAATTGGTTCTTTCTTTTCTATCTTGGGAGTCTCTCCTCTAAGCAAGGCATCAATTGCCATAGCAGCTATCCTTCCAGCACCAATAGCATCTGTTAACAGGCCCA
>JAMOPX010000043.1 GCA_027064285.1 Desulfobacterales bacterium
TCTTTAGAAGACTAAGTAGCCCTGATTCAATTTCAGCTATGTATCTTTCTTTGCCATAAGTGATTCGTTCTAAAAAAGATGGAGCATTTTCTTCAGCCTGAAGAAGTTTTACTTCAGGAACATTAAATTCTTTTGCTGTAGTTTCAATAAGCTTTTCACGAGATATTATCTCATAATTTAAAGTTTTTGCTACTTTTTCTGCCACATCTCTTCCATGAGTATAAGATCCTCTTGAAATAACAATAATACTCATTTAATCCCCCTTTAACCATTTTTGCTTATAAAACTGACTGCTGTCTTGCAGCCATTGCTCGATCTTCTATAATTTTTAAAGTTTCAGAAGAGGTTTTAAAAGTATCTAATAGTGCTGTTCGACATATTATACTGACTGCCTCATCTACATTTAATGACTGGCCTATATGAATTACTAAGTCATACAGTGAGGGATCAGCTATATCTATTCCATAGAGATAGCGACTCCACTTGCTTCTTTCTTCATCAAGTTTTTTTATGATACGCAATGCCTCTTTCTCTGATACCTTATCCCTTTCCATAACAAGTTTAACTCGTTTTTCCATATCAGCAGTTATTCTTACTTTAAGAATATGTGGTATGTCTCTAACAAAGAAAACTCCTGCAAAACCATGATAAATAACATTGTCTTTTTTTAAAAAATCTAAAAGTGCTGCCTTAATATAGGCTACATACTTTTTTCTACCGTGTGTGATTCTTTCAAGAAAGGAAGGAGCGTCATACATAGCATGGAGCAATTTTACTTCTGGGACATTAAACTCTTTAGCTGAGGTTTCGATAAGTTTTTCTCGAGATATAATATCATAATTTAAAGTCTTTGCTACTTTTTGTGCTATCGCTGCACCATAACTATAAGATCCTCTGGAAATAATAATAATCCCCATTTTTCAGCCTCCTTGATTTTTATACTAATATAGTTTTTTTAATAAAGTCAATAATTACCTGAGCTGTTTGAAAAATATTTTGAATATCCGCTAATAATTGAATTTTTCTATGTTTTATAGTAAAGTTCTCTGCAATGAGAGCAGTAGTTCAGAGAGTAAAAAAGGCTGAAGTAAAGGTTAATAAAAGGGTTGTTGGTAGTATAGATAAAGGTGTGCTTATCTTTCTTGGAGTAGCTAAGGAAGATTCAGAAAAAGACTGTGAATATCTTGCAAATAAAATAGCACACTTAAGGATATTCCCTGATGAGCATAAACCTATGAATAAGTCATTAATAGATGTAGGTGGTTCAGCACTTGTTGTATCTCAATTTACACTTCTTGGAGACTGTAGAAAAGGGAGAAGACCTTCTTTTACTGAAGCTGCTGAGCCAGAAAAGGCAAAAAAACTGTATAATAGGTTTGTGCAAATATTTAAAGATATGAACATACATGTAGAAACAGGGATCTTTCAGGAAATGATGGAAGTTTATTTGATTAATGATGGCCCTGTAACTATGCTATTAGACAGCAAAAAACTGTTTTAAGGAGAAGAGATGATATTTAGAAGGAAAAAAGAGAAGAAAGAAGTAGAAAAAAAAGAGAAAAAAGAAAAAAAAGAGGGCTTTTTTCAAAGATTTAAGCAGAGGATTTCTAAGACCAGAGAGAGCATTACAGGAAGGCTTGATAAAATATTTTTTGGAAAAAAAGAGATAACAGAAGAGCTTTTGGACGAAATAGAAGAGATCCTTTTTACCTCAGATATAGGTGTAGAAACTGCTCAAGAGCTTATAGATAAAATAAGAGAAAAGGTAAGCAGAAAAGAGTTAAAAGATCCAGAAAAACTAAAGCAGGCATTAAAGGAAGAGATACTAAATTTTTTAAAAACCCCGGAAGAAAAAAAGCTTATCTATCCACAAGGAGAACCTCTTGTCATAATGATGGTGGGAGTAAATGGTGTTGGAAAAACCACCACCATAGGAAAACTTGCTTATCAAATGAATAAAGATGGAAAAAAGGTCCTCCTTGTAGCTGCTGATACCTTCAGAGCAGCGGCAACTGAACAGCTTGCTATATGGGCAGAAAGGGCAGGTGCAGAGCTGGTAAAAAGAGAAGAAGGCACAGATCCTTCTGCTGTTGTATTTGATTCCTTAGATATAGCCAATAAAAAAGGCCTTGACGTGGTAATAATCGATACTGCAGGAAGACTCCATACAAAGAAGAATCTTATGGAGGAGCTAAAGAAGATAAAAAGGGTGTGCAATAAAAAGCTTTTTGGAGCTCCTCATGAAATCTGGCTTGTGCTGGATGCAACCACTGGTCAGAATGCCATATCTCAGGCCAAGATGTTTCATGATGCCCTTGGGCTCACCGGTATAATTTTGACAAAGCTGGATGGTACAGCAAAAGGCGGGGTAATAATAGGAATAAGCCATGAGCTAAAAATACCTATCCTCTTTGTTGGCATTGGGGAATCAATTGATGACTTAAAACCATTTGAACCAGAGTGGTTTGTGAAAGCCCTTTTTGATTAAAGAGCCCTCATCCACTCTGGCCTGAGAGGAATCTCTCCCTGAAGCGCCTTATCTATCATCCTCAAAGCTTCTTCCTTGCCATGAGGATACCTGATCTTAAGAGGTAAATAATTAGAGGCATGGTTTGAAAAGAACATTCCTTTGCTCAGATTTGTGTAATAAATCATCTCTCTCAATTCTAATAAAAGCTCTTCCTGACTTGGAAGCTCAAATCTGCCATGTATGTAGTCATCATGAAGCGGGGTTCCAGGAATAAGCATTAAGGTCAAAGCTCCTACATAGTCAGGATCCATAGCAGTAAGCAACTCTCCTGTTTTCCTTGCGTGAATCAGGGATCTCTCTTTTCCTCCTAAGCCAAGAAGCACTGTTACTGAAAGCTTCATGCCTGCTTCCATAACTTTTTTTCCCATTTCAAGCATCGTCTTTGAACTTACCCCTTTTCTTACCCTCTTGAGTACCACATCATCTCCTGACTCCACACCCATGTAAACAATTCCAAGTTTCCTTTGCCTGAGCTCTTTTAACTGTTCTAAGGTCTTCATCTTTATGCTTTTTGCATTAGCATAAATGCCTATTCTCCTTACCCATGGCAAATACTCATTTATCTTATCCAAGATCCAGATAAGCCTTTTTTGGGGAATAATAAGTGGATCACCATCCATAAGGAATACTCTATCCTGATTCCTCATATACTTGGATGCAAACTTTATATCCTGCAATATAGTCTCATTGTCTTTGATGGTAAATCTCTTGTCTTTATATGTGCCACAGAATGTACACTTGTTATGAGAACACCCAAGCGTTACCTGCAGCAATATACTGAATGCTTCACTTGGAGGTCTTATTATTGTGCCTTCGTAATGCATCCCTTCCATATCAGATGCCCTCCTTTTTTTAGCTAAATTTAACAATTTTTTCTGCTCATTCCAAGCCCAAACACCCGTATACTTATAGAAGAATCTTTTGCAAAGCTAAGCATATCAGAATTGGTTATGTCCTCAGCGATTCTTGTTGAGAAACAAATTAGGGTCATTTTGATATCAATACTGATTAAAAATACCTCTTTAAGAAAATTTCCATGTAATTTTATTCCCGACCAAGAAACTGTTGGGTGATAGCTTCCTACTCGAAAATTTATAAGGTGAATGCATAATTGGTATTGGTATAATATGGCTGAATCCACAAAAAGTATTATTAGTCAATTTAAGTTGGATGAGGCCATTTTTAAATAGTTTTCGAACAGCCTCAAGTTGGATTGATTCTTGCTTGGCAATTTAGCTTTAACTACAATTGAGACATACCAACCATCTGCTTCTTTAAGAACTGTTACCTCTCCTATCTCAGCATCCTTAGGGATTTCCCTTGAAAGAAATATCCTAAACCAGCCTATCTTGGGAAGATAGATGCGGTTTCCTGAGATTTTAACTCCCTGAATGTGAACTTCACAAAGCCATGAAAATTCTTTTTTAAGCTCTACAAGCTCAGCACACTGCTTTGCATAGGTGCTTCTTTCCCTCCTCTGCCACCAGAGAAACTCTCTTTGAAGTAGCCCAAGATTATAAATAAGC
>JAMOPX010000044.1 GCA_027064285.1 Desulfobacterales bacterium
ATTTTGGTCTTCCTCCTATGGATAAAGAGGAGGAAGACTATGTGCATATACATACAGCTCATGAGTCTGTAGATTATATCTTTAGAAATGCTCCTCATCTGCGAGAAAAAGCTCAGCAGTACAGGTTAAACATGGATTATACCCCTTTTATAAAATACATGAAAATGGAGCCGGGTTTAGTTCAGCTTTTAGATCAGTTAAAAAAACACGGACTTAAACTCGCAATTGCTACGAATAGAAGCAATACAATAGGTCCTGTTTTGGAGTACTTTGGATTGAAGAAGTTTTTTGATATGGTTATATCCTCCTTGGATGTGCGCAACATAAAACCACATCCAGAATCCCTTTACAAGATTCTGGATTACTTTGACATATCTAATAAAGAGGCAGTATATGTAGGAGATTCAACTGTGGATTATGAAATGGCAAAAGCAGCGGGAGTTCCTTTTATTGCGTATAAAAATAAAGGGTTAAAGGCATATTACCATGTGGACAGTCTATTAGATATATCAAGGCTCATCCTTCCAGCCGATTAAACCTTTTTTTGGATCAATAAAGACAAGTCTTGCTAATTTAGAAATTTCATCTGGAGAAAAAGGCAGTCTTTTAAACAGCTTTTCTTCTACTTTACGGCAGAGTTCAAAGTTTTTTCTTATGGCGTCTGCTATGTGTTTATCTCCTCGACCGTATCTATTTATTATATACTCAAGCCTTTCATTTAGAGTCACGACTTTGTCATGATTTACCCTTTTGTCTGAATAATATATTATCTCCTTCTCTGTACACTCAGAGTCTGGATCAAATTTATTAAGTATAACATGTTCTGCCACTAATTCTGAGATCTCATTAAATCCATGTTGATTGCATATCTCTATTCCAATTTCTACATGATCTCTGCCTGTTTTAAGTCCTTCTGTTTTCCCGATATCATGTAGCAAGGCACCAGCAATTACCTTTTGCATGGAAATTGTCTCACCTGCTTTTAAAAGAAAATATGAGATTACATAGGCCACCTTTGTTACCATTACAGAATGGGCTTTTATGTTTTTCAGCATAGAGTGTTTTTCCATTGTCTTTATGCATTCTGCTATATTTGGAATCATTTTAAACACCTATCATTATATCTGGGATTATGCTATTATATGATTAGCTCGAGAAAGGCAAGAAAAAAGAAGGGAGGGATAAGTTACGGATTTTTCACAGCAAAATCTAAAAATAACTACTTTTCATATTCTCAGTAAAGAAAAGAAACACCTGAAAAGTCAGCTTAGGCTTCATTCCAAATGGAAGAAAACGGTTCTTATACTTCCTGTTTTAGCCACGGAGTACACTGATCCCAATAATAGACCTGTGTTTAGAAACATACTGAAACAGTTAAAAGAGGTGACATATCTTTCTAATATAATTATAGGATTGGATAGAGCAACAGAAGAAGAATCGTTTTTCTTGAGAGATATGCTGAAAGAGGCAGGTCTTAAGAACTGGATTATACAGTGGAATGATGGAGATGGATTTAGCGGAATATATAAAAAGCTGGCAGATGCTGGATTCAATATAGTTCAACCAGGAAAAGGTAAGAATCTATTTTTAAGCTTTGGTATAGCCATAGCATTGGGAGCAGAGTCTGTTGGTGTAATAGATGCGGATATAAGGACTTTTAAGAAAGATCAATTGCACAGACTGCTTTATCCGGTAGTAGTGTTAAATTATGACTTTTCAAAGGCATATTATGCAAGAATCGCCAACAATACCATGTATGGTAGGGTAAAAAGGCTATTGTTGGATCCGTTACTTTTATCCTTAAAAAGGAAGTTTGCTGAAACAAAAGAGGAAAAAATGTTAAATCTCATAGAATTCCTTTTAGGATTTAATTACCAGCTTTCAGGAGAGGTAGCTTTTCACATAGATCTGTTAAAGAAGATGAGGGTGGCAACCAATTGGGGGATAGAGATATTTACTCTTATTGAAGTTTATAGAAAGGCATCTTCTTGTGCTCAAGTAATGTTCAGTGAAGAACCTTTTGATCATAAACATCAAGATATATCTCCAGAAGATCATACAAAAGGATTAAACAAAATGGCTACTGATATTGTAACCACTCTTATGCACGCACTTATAGTGGAAGAAGGGCTTGAGATTTCCGATACTTTTTTTAGGGACTTGGCCATATTGTATCAAGCAGTGGCAGAAGAACAGATAAAGAAATACTCTGATGATGCCAGTTTTAGTAATCTTCGCTATGATAGGGATACTGAAGAAGAGATGGTAAAAAAGGTTTTTAGAAATTCTATCCTTCAAGCGGGAGACTATCTTGCCTCCCCATATAAGCTTACAGAGAAATTTCTTAGGCTTGTTCACACATTTCCTGAATTTAAACCGTTTTTGGATAATGGACTGGCGGAAGTGCTACTTAAGATAGAAAAAAAAGCCTCCAAGACAGTGTTTGAAATGCCCCAGACAGTCTCTTGGGAAAGGGTGTCTAATAAGCTTCCAAGAATATTTTATGACTTAATAGATGTTGTAGAACAGGAAAAAAAGAGGTTTGCGTAAGGTAGTCTGTCCAAACATAGTTATATTTACTGACTTAGATGGCACTTTGCTTTCCAGTCGGGATTACAGCTGGAAGGATGCAGAAGAGGCTTTAGAACTTTGCAGGAAACTTGGAATAGAGGTAGTACTGGTCTCAAGCAAAACCAGAGCCGAGATAGAGGTAATAAGGGATGAAATGGACATAGATACTCCGTTTGTGTCTGAGAATGGGGGAGCAATTTTTGTAGAAAAAGATGATGAGCCATTAGAAGGAGCAAAATTTGACGGTAAGTATTTTAGACTTGAATTAGGAGTTCCCTATAATATCCTTGTAAATACATTAAAAGAGTTAAAAGAAAAGTTGGGATGGAATATAAAAGGATTTTCTGATATGAGTGTAGAAGAGATAGCCTATCTTACAGGTCTTGATCTCTCTCTTGCCTATTTAGCTTCTCTGCGGGAATATGACGAGCCATTTTTGATATTAGATGATATTGATGATATATCTCCTCTTGTTAAGCTGGCTGAAGCCAAAGGCCTGAAGGTATTTAAAGGAGGAAGGTTTTATCATATTCAAGGTAAAAATGATAAAGGAAAGGCAGTTCAAATCCTTAAGTCTTGGTATAAGAAGAGCAAAGGTGATATAATTACAGTTGCATTAGGAGACAGTCCCAATGATTTTCCCATGCTCAGGATGGTGGAATATCCTGTACTTATCCTGTCTGAAAAGGATTATTATCCTGATATCCACAAATTAAAGATCAGCAAATTGCCAGGTCCAAAAGGATGGAATGAAGAAGTATTAAATATTATTGAGAAACTCTGTTCCTAAAGGAGGTAAAAACAATTAACAGAAAATATATATTAGCATACAATAGTATTTGTATAGAAACAGGTGTTTTTAAGTGCATAAAAGCTTTTATAAAATTTATAGTATTCTGCAAAATTTGACATTTTGCGGAATACTATAAGTTATGAAAAATGTAAAGAAAAACAATTTATTATTTCACTTATAGTTATCCGCATAATTGTGGATAACTATACATGAATACACCTTTAGAGGAAGAAAGAAGAATTGATTACAGTTCAGTGTCTTTTAAAATTTGAGTCTTTTGAAGATAGAATCGATGTTCTAAACCTTATGCGCTTCTTTTCTTCGTGCATAAGGTTTGCTTATCAAAGACTCTTAGAAGGATGGAAAAGAAAGGATCTAAAAAGAGCTTTACAAAAGATATTTCTTTTAAATTCCAGATATTGTGATGATGCCATTTCAAAAGCCAAAGATATGCTTATCAGCTGTAAGAAAAGAGAGATAAATCCTGTTAAAATAATCTTTGGTGGAAAGAATCTGTTTGAAAAATTAAAAAAGAACCATTTGCAGGGTAAAAGGAGAAAAAAACTAAGAAGGAAGTGGATAGAGAAAAGACAGGGGAGGGTATGTTCAAGAGGAGATAAATCCAAAAAAGGAAATCTGAATCTCAGATTCATCTTTATAAAAGGAGAGCTATATCTTAGGATCAA